>CAZDAO010000091.1:0-4917 GCA_964503015.1 uncultured Nocardioides sp.
CCTCGCACCTCAACCACCGAGGACCGTTGGCGCTCCTCGCACCTCAACCACCGAGGACCGTTGGCGGTCCTCGCACCTCAACCACCGAGGGGTCGCTGGCGCTCCTCGCACCTCGACCACCGAGGGTCGCCGCCGCTAGACCCCCGCGGCCTTCTCGAGGGCCGCCAGATCGTCGTCGAGGTACTGGAGCAGCACCTGGAGGTGGGGGACGGTGCGGCGGCAGCCGGTGAGGCCGAAGCACATCTTCCCGTCGTACGACGTGCAGGTGATGTTGAGCGCCATCCCGTTGATCGGGATCGAGAGGGGATAGGTGCCGACGAGCCTGGCGCCGTTCCAGTAGTGCGTCGTGCGGGGGCCGGGCACGTTGCTGACGATGAGGTTGTACGGCGGTCGCACGATGCCCTGCATCCGGAAGAGCGGGCCGAGGATGGCCGGCGCCTGCCCCAGCGCGCTCATGGCCAGGATCTGCGCGGGCGTCATCGCCGAGAGGCTCTCCTTGCCGTCCTTCATCGAGCGGTGGATGGCGTCGAGGCGGTCGGCCGGGTCGGGCAGGTGGGTGCCGAGCTGGACCATCACCGAGCCGACGGCGTTGCCGCCGTCGGCCGAGGCGAGCTGGGACTGCTTGGCGTTGAGGCCCACCGGGACCATCGAGATCAGCGTGGTCTCGGGCAGGGCGTCCATCTCGGCGAGGTAGGTGCGCATCGCGCCGGAGACCATCGCCAGCACCACGTCGTTGATCGTGGTGCCGGTCGCCTTGCCGACGGCACGAAGCCGCTCGACCGGCCAGTCCTGCGCGGCGAAGCGGCGCGAGCCGGTGATGTTCTGGTTGAGCATGGTGCGCGGGGCGTAGAGCGACAGCGCGGACGTCTCGTTGCGCACGCTCTTGTTGAGGGTGCGGATCAGCGCGCCGGGCATCCCGGCGGCCTCGGACGCCAGCGCGAGCGCCGTACGCACCGTGGTGGCCGAGAGGTCGGAGAGCGAGGCCCCGCCGTCGGTCGGCTCCGGCTCCCGAGGCTTGCGGGGACGCCTTCCCCACGGCGCGGGCATGTTGCGCTCGTCGGGGTCGGTGGACAGCACACTGGCGAGCAGCCGCATCGCCGAGACACCGTCGACGAGCGCGTGGTGGGTCTTGGTGTACATCGCCACGCGGCCGTCGCGCAGGCCCTCGATGACGTGCGCCTCCCACAGCGGGCGCTCCCAGGCCAGGCGGGTGCTGTGCAGCCGCGAGCACAGCTCGAGCAGCTCGCGGACCCGGCCCGGCCTGGGCAGCGCGCTGTGCCGGACGTGGTGCTCGATGTCGAACTGCTCGTCGGGCTGCCACACCAGCTGCCCGGCCGTGCGCGCCGAGCGGTGGGGGTGCTTGAGGAAGAGCGGCGCGATCTCCTCGACGTCGCGCATCTGCTCGTACATCTCGCGGACGTAGTTGCGGCCCGCGCCTGCGGGCTTCTCGAAGAGCTGCAGGCCGCCGACGTGCATCGGCATGTTGCGGTTCTCGGCGAGCAGGAACCCCGTCGCTGTCGGATCGATCGGGTCGACCACGCGTCCTCCCTCGTCGCGGCTCGGTGCCGTGGGGTGATCCAACACCCCGGTGACAACCGCCACAAGCCCGGCCGCGGGTCGGCCGGCGGCTCAGCGAGGCAGCGAGCCGCGCAGCTCGGTCACGATCGAGTCGACCACGGCCACGAGGTCACCGCCCCCGGCTGCGGCGACCCGGCGCTGGCGTTGGTAGGAGGCGCCGCGCTTCGGGATCTCCGCGACCGAGCGCAGCTCGTCCTCGCACCCGAGCCTGCGCGCCACGGGCGTGAGCCGCTCCAGGAGGTCGTCGAGGTCGTCGGTGACCAGCCGCTCGCGGTTGCGGTCGTCGAGGATCACGATCGCGTCGAGGCCGTAGCGCGCGGCGCGCCACTTGTTCTCCTGCACCTGCCAGGGCGGCAGGGTCGGCAGCCGCTCACCGGCCACGAGCCGGGCGTCGAGGTCGACCACGAGGCAGTGGACGAGCGCGGTCAGCGCGGCGAGCTCGCGCACGTCGGAGACGCCGTCGCAGACGCGGTGCTCGAGGGTGCCGAGGTGCGGCGCCGGTCGCAGGTCCCACCGCACGTCGGACATCGACTCGATGATGCCGGTGGTCGTCTGGTCGGCGATGCAGCGCTCGAAGGCCTCCCAGGTGTCGAAGGCGAACGGCAGCCCTGCGGTCGGCAGCTGCTGGAACATCAGCGCCCGGTTGGAGGCGTAGCCGGTGTCCTGGCCCGCCCAGAACGGCGAGCTGGCGGAGAGCGCGAGCAGGTGCGGGTACGTCGTCAGCAGGCCCGACAGGACCGGCATCACCCGGTCGCGCTCGGGCATGCCGACGTGCACGTGGACTCCCCAGATCAGCATCTGCCGACCCCACCACTGGGTGCGGTTGATCAGCTCCTCGTAGCGGTGGCCCTCGGTGAGCTGCTGGTGCGACCAGTCGGCGAAGGGGTGCGCACCCGCCCCCATCAGGTCGACGCCGAGCTGGTCGGCGGCGCCCATCACGACGCCGAGGGTGCCGGTGAGGTCGTCGATCGCCTCGCCGACGGTGTGGCAGACCCCGGAGACGACCTCGACGGTGTTGCGCAGCAGCTCCTTGTGCAGCCGCTCGGGCTGCTCGAGCCGCGGGGCCGCGAGGTCCGCGAGGTCGGCCGCCCGGTTGACCAGGTCGCGGCTGTGGGGGTCGACCAGCGCGAGCTCCCACTCGACGCCGAGCGTGGGCTCAGGCGAGGCATGGAAGTCGATGCGCATGCCTCAACTCTAGGGAGGACCCGAGCCGCACGGACCACCCTGCCGGGGCGGCTGCGTCGGGTGCCACCATGTCCGCGTGGACGAGATCGAGCACTCGGACAGGGCCGCCGAGACGTTCCGGGCGGCGGAGGAGGCGGCGCAGGAGCAGGCCCGTGAGGACGCCGAACGGGCGCGTGAGGTCCACCTGACGATGGACCTCTGCCTGCGCATCGGGGAGATGCTGCTGTCCTCCGGTGCCGGCGCGGCCGACGTCACCGCGACGATGCGCTCGGTGGCCGACCACCTCGGGCTGCGGCAGGCCGAGATCGACGTGACGTTCACGGCGCTGTCGATGACCTACCAGCGCTCGGCCGACGACCTGCCCACGGTGATGCTGCGGCACGTGCAGCAGCGCGACATTGACTACGAGGACCTCACCGCCGTCGACCACCTCGTCCGCGACGTGCTCACCGACCGCGCCGACCTGTACCTCGCCCGGTCCCGGATGGCCACGATCGTCTCGCTCGGCCACGTCCTGCCGCGGTGGGCGGTGACGGTGGCGTGGGCGGTGATGGCCGCTGGCGTGGGCGTGTTCCTCGGCGGCGGGCTCGTGGTGTCCGCGGTGGCAGCGCTGGCGGCCGTGTGCATCGACCGCGTGCAGCTCGTCATGGCGCGGCGCCGGTTGCCGTTCTTCTACCTCCAGGTCGCCGGCGGCGTGATCGCCACGCTGCTCGCGGCCGGCGTGGCGGCCAGCCCGATCGAGGTCGACGAGTCGCTCGTCGTCACGGCCAACATCATCATGCTGCTCGCCGGGATCGGCCTGATGGGCGCCGTGCAGGACGCGCTGACCGGCTTCTACCTCACCTCCGGCGCCCGGTTGATCGAGGCGATGATGGCCACCGCCGGCATCATCGCGGGCGTGGCCGTCGGCATCTCGCTGGCGGACGGCCTCGGCATGCCGCTGGGCCAGCTCGTGCCCGGCCAGCTCGGCCGCTTCGACGGCTCCACCCCGCTCGCCGCGGCGGCCGTCCTCGCCGGCGCGGCCGTGTCGGCGGCCGCCTTCTCGGTCGCCTGCTACGCCCCGCGCCGGGCGGTGCTGCCGGTCGCGGTGATCACCGCGGCGGCCGCGCTGATCTCGCAGGGGGTCGAGCTGGCCGGCTTCGACCGCACCATGGGGGCGGCGGCTGCGGCCTTCTTCATCGGCCTGGTCGCCTACTCGGTGGCCGGCCGGGTCCACGTGCCGCCGCTGGTGGTGGCGGTGCCGGCGATCGTGCCGTTCCTCCCCGGCCTCTCGATCTACCGCGGCCTGACCTTCCTGGCCGACGGGGGCTACCTCGTCTCGCAGGGCATCCTCGCGCTGATGACGGCCATCTCGGTCGCCATCGCGCTGGCCTCGGGCGTGATCCTGGGCGAGTACGTCGCCCAGCCGCTCAAGCGCGAGGCCCGCAAGCTGGAGAGCCGGCTCGCCGGACCCCGCCTGGTGGGGCCGTACCGCGCGATGACGCGCGCCGAGCGGCGCGCGCTCAGGAAGCAGCGAGCCGACTGAGCTCGGCGAGCCAGCGTTCGTGGCTGCCGTCGTACGGCGGCAGCCCGGCGCGGACGGCGGCGACGAGCGCGTCGCAGCTGGCCTGCGCCGCGCGGACGACCTCCGCGGGATAGCCGAAGGCGACCTGGTGCTCGGCGAACTCGTCCTCGTCGTCGACGAACACCTCGCCCGGACGGGCCGGTGGCGTGTCCCACGGGGCCGCGTGGACGGGTGGCAGCTCGTCTGGCAGGCGGATCACGTCGAGGTCCAGGTCGATCGCACGCAGCACGTCGCCGTCCCAGGTGGCCGGTGTGGTGACGTCGATGTAGAGGTCGCACCAGATGCCGGGCGCCTGGAAGGTGGACAGGTGCCAGCGGTCGGGCTGGACGAGGGTGACGCAGTCGACGGCGGAGTGGAACTCGTGGCCCGGGCGGTGGTTGTGCGTCCCTCGCGGATAGCCGACCCACTCCCCGTGCTCGTCCTCGCCGAGGTAGACCCCGACGGACTGCCAGTGCGCCCGGTCGCCCCACTTCCTCATCTCGCAGCGGATTGGGGTGCCCGAGGGGTGCGTGCTCACGCGCCCAACCTAGGCGACCGGGCGCTTCGTCCCCGTCAGCGGCGGTGAGCGGGCGCTTCGTCCCCGTCAGCGG
>CAZDAO010000091.1:5017-10687 GCA_964503015.1 uncultured Nocardioides sp.
CGGGCGCTTCGTCCCCGTCAGCGGCGGTGAGCGGGCGCTTCGTCCCCGTCAGCGGAGGGGCATGCGGGACGTCACCCGGGCGACGACGTCCTGGTAGCGCGCCCCGGCGAGCTTGGCGAAGTGGTGGATCACGTGGGCGTCGAGGCCGACGAGGACGCGTGGCTTCCCGGCGAGCGCCCCGTCGAGGATGATCTGTGCGGCGCGGTCGGGCGACATCTTCGCGAGCTTCTTCTCGAAGAGCGCGTCGATCGCGGACCCGTCGAGCCCGGCGGCCTTGCGGCCGTTGCGGCTGATGCCGGTGCGGATGCCGCCGGGGTGCACGCACGTGACGGTGACCGGGTGGCCGCCGACCAGCATCTCCTCGCGGATCGCCTCGGTGAGCCCGCGGACGGCGTACTTCGTGGCGTTGTACGCCGACTGGCCGGGCACCGACACGAGCCCGAAGAGCGACGAGACGTTGACCAGCGCGCCGTCGCCCGAGGCGAGGAGGTGGGGGAGGAACTCCTTCGAGCCGTGGACCACGCCCCAGAAGTTGATGCCGACGATCCACTCGAGGTCGTCGTAGGTCAGGTCGGCGAAGTCACCGGTGGCGGTGACGCCGGCGTTGTTGACGACGAGGTTGACCCGGCCGAGCTCCTCGACGACGCCGGCCGCCCAGGCCTTCACGGCGGCCCGGTCGGAGACGTCGACGACGTCGTGGCGCACCTTCGCGCCGACGCCCTCCACGAGGCGCACGGTCTCGGCGAGCCCGTCGGCGTCCCAGTCCGACAGCGCCAGCAGGGCACCGCCGCGGGCGGCCCGGAGTGCGAGGGCGCGGCCGATGCCGGAGCCGGCGCCGGTGACGACGACGACCCGGTCGGTGAGCGTGGTGAGAGCCATGAGGGAACTGTAACTGTCGTTTACGCCGATGTGGAGGGAAGCCTGACCGTGATCGTGGTGTCGCCCGGCCGGCTCGCCAGCTCGACCGCCCCGCCGTGCGCGGCGACGATCGCCTCGACGAGCGAGAGACCCAGGCCGGCCCCGCCACGCGTGCGTGCGGCGTCGCCACGGGTGAACCGCTCGAAGGCGTGCGGCACCAGGTCGGGTGGGAAGCCCGGCCCGTCGTCGTTGACGGTGAAGCCCTCGGACGTGCCCGACACGGTGACCGTGCTGCCCGCCGGCGTGTGCTTGCTGGCGTTGGTGAGCAGGTTGCTCACCACCTGGTGCAGCCGCGCCTGGTCGCCCGCCACCACGAGCGGCTCGTCGGGCAGCGCGAGCCGCCAGGACCGGTCGCGGTCCACCACGCGGGCGTCGTCGACCGCCTCCAGGAGCAGCCGGGAGAGGTCGACGGTCTCCCGTTCGAGCGGGCGCCCGGCGTCGAGGCGGGCCAGGAGGAGGAGGTCCTCGACGAGGCCGGTCATCCGCGCGGACTCCGCCTCGACCTTGTCCAGCGCGGTCCCGCTGGTCTCGGGACGGCGGCGGGCGAGCTCGGTGTAACCGGCGATGGTGGCCAACGGCGTGCGGAGCTCGTGCGAGGCGTCAGCCACGAACTGACGCACCTGCAGCTCGCTGCGGTGCCGTTGCGCGAGCGAGTCCTCGACGTGGTCGAGCATGGCGTTGAGCGCCGAGCCCACCTGGCCGACCTCGGTGCGCTCGTCGGTGAGGCGCTCCGGCACCCGCTCGGTCATCTCGATCTCGCCCGAGGCCAGCGGCAGCTCCGCGACCCGGTGGGCAGTCGCGGCGACCTCGCGCAGCGGCGCGAGCTGGCGTCGTACGACGACCGTCCCCACGCCCGCGGCCGCGAGCACGCCGAGCAGGGTGGCGAGGAGCTCCAGCCGCAGCAGGTCGGCGACCGTGTCGTCGACGTCGTCGAGGGGCAGGCCGGCGACCACCAGGCCGCCCTCGACGTCCTCGACGGCGATGCGGTAGCGCCCCAGCCCCGGGAGGTCGACGGTCCGCAGGTCGCGGTCGCCGTCCACGGCCGCCAGCACCGCGAGCTGTTCGTCGGTGAGCGCGGTCGCCGCGCCCCAGCTGCGACGGTCGCGCTCGGAGAGGACGAGCCCGGACGGCTCGCCGGAGTCGGGCACGACCGCCTCGAGGGAGCCGAAGCGCTGGCCGGGACCGAAGTCGTCGTCGCC
The DNA here is from genome assembly GCA_964503015.1 of uncultured Nocardioides sp. Classification (GTDB taxonomy): domain Bacteria; phylum Actinomycetota; class Actinomycetes; order Propionibacteriales; family Nocardioidaceae; genus Nocardioides. The sequence continues at coordinate 7,135 of CAZDAO010000091.1, forward strand.
TCCGGGGCGCGGTGCCGGGCCGCCCGGACCGTAGAGGGTACGCCCGAGCGCAGTGCGGACGTCACCGTCGAGCCGCGCGTCGAGGTTCTGCTTCATCGCCAGCGTGATCGCCGTCCCGATGGCCGTGGCGGTGACCGCGACCAGCAGCACCGCCACCGCCACCAGCCGGGCGGTGAGGGTCAGCGGTCGCCGCGCACCCAGCCTCATGACGCCGGCTTCAGCACGTAGCCCGCACCGCGCATGGTGTGGATCATCGGCTCGCGGCCGGCGTCGACCTTCTTGCGGAGGTAGGAGATGTAGAGCTCGACGACGTTGGCCTGGCCGCCGAAGTCGTACTGCCACACCCGGTCGAGGATCTGCGCCTTGCTCAGCACGCGGCGCGGGTTGCGCATGAGGAAGCGCAGCAGCTCGAACTCGGTCGCGGTCAGCGTGATCTCCTCGCCCGCGCGGTGCACCTCGTGGCTGTCCTCGTCGAGGGTCAGGTCGCCCACGACGAGCACGTTGCCGGCCTCGGCGAGGGCTGCGGTGCCGCCGCGGCGGATCAGCCCGCGCAGCCGGGCCACGACCTCCTCCAGGGAGAACGGCTTGGTGACGTAGTCGTCGCCACCCGCGGTCAGGCCGGCGATGCGGTCCTCGACGGCGTCCTTGGCCGTCAGGAACAGCACCGGCACGTCGCTGCCGTCGGCGCGCATGCGGCGCAGCACCTCGAGCCCGTCGAAGTCCGGGAGCATGATGTCGAGCACGACCGCGTCGGGACGGAAGTCCCGCGCAGCGGCGACGGCGTCGGTGCCGGTGTGCGCCACCCGCAGGTCCCAGCCCTCGTAGCGCAGTGCCATCGCCAGCAGCTCGGCGATGTTGACCTCGTCGTCGACGACCAGGACGCGCACGGGGGAGCCGTCAGGGCGGGTGAGCTGCTGCATGGCAGCATCCTGCCGACTCTTGCTGTGGGTTTGCTGTGCCCCTGCTGTCCGGCTCCGATCAGGGCTGCCGGAGCCGCGCCGCCTGCTTGGTCAGGTGGCTCCGCTCCGCGACGTTGCCGGCCAGCTCGGCGGCCTCGGTGTAGAGGCGGGCGGCGAGGTCGCGGTCGCCGGCCTTCTCGTGGAGGTACGCCGCCGCGGCGCGGTGGCGCGGCAGTGCGGGGTCGACCTCCGCGAGCGCGGCGAGTCCGGCCCGGGCTCCGTCGGCCTCCCCGACGGCGACGGCGCGGTTGAGCCGCACGACCGGGCTGTCGGTGAGCGCCAGCAGCTCGTCGTACCACTGGACGATCTGCACCCAGTCGGTCTCCTCGGCCGTGCGAGCGTCGGCGTGCAGGGCGGCGACCGCCGCCTGCAGCTGGAGCTCGCCGCGGCGCTCCTGCGCGAGCGCCGCCTGGAGCACGGCGACGCCCTCCTCGATGAGGGCGGAGTCCCACAGGGCGCGGTCCTGCTCTGCCAGCGGTACCAGCGAGCCGTCGGCGCGGGTGCGCGCCGGCCGGCGCGCGTGGTGCAGCAGCATCAGCGCCAGCAGTCCGTCGGTCTCGGGGTCCTTCGCCAGCGCGACCAGCTCCCGGGTCAGCCGGATCGCCTCCGCGGCGAGGTCGACGTCGCCGGAGTAGCCCTCGTTGAAGACGAGGTAGAGAACGCGCCGGACCGTGTCGAGGTCGCCGGGCCGGTCGAACGGCTCGCCGGCGAGGGTCCGCTTGGCCCGGCTGATCCGCTGCGCCATCGTCGCCTCCGGCACGAGGTAGGCGTCGGCGATCTGCCGCGTGGTCAGCCCGCCGACCGCCCGCAGCGTCAGGGCGACCGCGGAGGCCGGGGTGAGCGCGGGGTGGGCGCAGTGGAAGAACACCCGCAGCGTGTCGTCGGCCGTCTCGGTCGGACCCGGCTCGGGCTGCACCTCGACGGCGAGCTCGCGGCGCTGACGGGCGGCCTCGGAGCGTACGACGTCGAGGAACCGGCGCCACGCCACCGTGACCAGCCATGCCTTCGGGTCGCGCGGCGGGTCGTCGGGCCACGACCTGAGCGCCTCGACGAGGGCGTCCTGCACGGCGTCCTCGGCCGCCGCGAAGTCGGCTCCGCGGCGCACGAGCACCGCGATGACCACCGGCACGACGCCGCGCAGGACCGCCTCGTCCACGGGTCGGTTCACTCGATGGTCTCGGAGTGGTGCTGCAGGAACGGGCGCACCTCGAGCCATTCGTGGATCGGCTTCCCGCCGTGCCCGGGTGCGGCCGAGAGCTCCCCGGCGAGCTCGATCGCCCGGTCGCGGGTGTCGACGTCGATCACCATCCAGCCGGCGATCAGGTCCTTGGTCTCGGCGAACGGGCCGTCCACGGCCGGTGGCTTCCCCGGACCGTCGTGACGCACCCACATGCCCTCGGGTGCGAGGGCCTGGCCGTCGACGAACTCGCCGGTCTCGCGCAGCCGGTTGGCGAAGTCGTCCATGTAGCGGATGTGGTCGTCGATCTCGTCGGGCGTCCACTGGTCCATCGGGACGTCGTTCACCGCGCTCGGCGCGCCGCGGTAGTGCTTGAGGAGCAGGTACTTCGGCATTCGGCATCTCCTTGTCAGGTGCGGCCCATTCTGGCCGCGTCCACCCCGGGGACGGAGCCGCCGACACGTTCTCGACATCGCCGGCGAGGAATCCTCGAGGAGGTCCGCTGCCGCCTCACGGCTCGCTCACAGGTCGCCCACAGGTCGGCGGCGCACGCTCGGACCATGAGCGAGAACGACAAGCCCGCCGACGAGACCCAGCCGGTCCGACCCCAGGACCCGCACCCGGGCTCTGGGGCCGCCGACCACGCCGCCGGTCCGGCCGCCGGTCCGGCCGGCGACCCGGCCGGCGCCCAGGTCGCCGACCCGGGCGCTGCCCACCCTGCGTCCGGGCCCGCTCCCGGACCCGCTCCCGCGCCGGCCGCGGCGTACGGCGCTCCCGTCGAGCGCCGCGGTCTGCGCGAGCGGTTGCGTCGGGCGCGCACCGCGGACCGGGACCGGGCCTTCAGCCTCGGCGCCCTGATCGCGTCCGCGCTGGCCGGCGTCATCGTCGGCGGTGTCGGCACCGCCGTGTTCCACGCGGTCACCGACGACCACGACCGGGTCGGCTGGGTCGAGCGGCGCGGTCCGGTGGGTCGCGGGGACTTCGACGACGATGACCGTGGCCCGATGTTCGGCGGCCCGCGCGGCGTACCCGGACAGCTGCAGCCGACCACTCCGCCCGAGGAAGACGACTCCGGCACCAGCTCCTGATCCGGCCGACTTGTCAGGGGTTCGCTGAACTTGTCGGCCCGTGCACGGCCTGACAAGTTCAGCGATCCCCGGTCAGCCGGGGATCACGCGGGGGCGCCGGGCGCGCGCAAACCGGTTGTCACCGTGGGCGAGAATGGCGCCCGTTGTGAAGATCTCCTACCCGTCCGAGCTCCCGGTCTCCGCGCGCCGGGACGACATCGCCGCCGCCATCCGTGAGCACCAGGTCGTGATCGTCGCCGGCGAGACCGGCTCCGGCAAGACCACCCAGCTGCCCAAGATCTGCCTCGAGCTGGGCCGCGGCGTGCGGGGAATGATCGGGCACACCCAGC
>CAZDAO010000092.1:0-10683 GCA_964503015.1 uncultured Nocardioides sp.
CCTTCAACGACGGCAACATCGGCACCCTGCTCGTGTTGTTCTTCGCGCCCCCGCTCGCCAGGGTCGCCGACGAGATCGGAGCCCCGTCGTACTTCGCGCTGATGGTCCTCTCCCTGGCGATGGTGACCAGCGTGCTGGGCAGCTCCCGGCTGCGGGGCTTCATCGCGCTGTTCCTCGGGCTCACCATCGGCCTCGTCGGGCTCGACCTCAACACCGGCCAGCCGCGTCTGAGCTTCGACCAGCCGCTGCTCGCGGACCGCGTCGACGTGGTCGTGGTCGCCGTCGGCATCTTCGCCCTGGGCGAGGCCCTGTGGGTGGCCGCGCACCTGCGTCGCAGCCCGCTGCACGTGATCCCGGTGGGCCGGCCGTGGATGGGTCGTGACGACCTCAGGCGGTCCTGGGGCCCGTGGCTGCGTGGCACGGCCTACGGCTTCCCGTTCGGTGCGCTGCCCGCCGGTGGCGCGGAGATCCCGACCTTCCTGTCGTACTTCACCGAGAAGCGGCTCGCGGCCCGCAAGGGACGCGACGAGTTCGGCCAGGGCGCCATCGAGGGCGTCGCCGGTCCGGAGGCGGCCAACAACGCCTCGGCTGCGGGGACGTTCGTGCCCCTGCTGGCCCTCGGCCTGCCGGTCACGGCGACCTCCGCCGTGATGCTCGCAGCCCTCCAGGGCTACGGCATCGAGTCGGGCCCCGGCCTGATGGCCGACCAGCCCGAGCTGGTGTGGGCCCTGCTCGCCAGCCTGCTGATCGGCAACGCCCTGCTGCTGGTGATCAACCTGCCCCTGGCGCCGGTGTGGGCCAAGCTGCTGCAGCTCCCGCGACCGCAGCTCTACGCCGGCATCCTGTTCTTCGCGGCGCTGGGCGCCTACGCGACCAACATGCAGGCCTTCGACCTGTTCCTGCTTCTCGTGCTCGGCCTGCTCGGCCTGATGATGCGGCGCTTCGGGCTGCCGGTGCTGCCGCTCATCCTGGGTGTGATCCTCGGTCCGCTGATGGAGTCCCAGCTGCGCGAGGCGATGGCGATCTCCGACGGCGAAGTCTCGGCGCTGTGGAGCGAGCCGCTCGCCGTCGTGATCTACGTGATCGTCGCGCTCGTCGTGGTCGTGCCGATCGTGGTCCGCGCGGTCCGCCCCGCGCCACACGTGCCGTCCATGGACGCATCTGGCAGGGTCGGGGACGACGCCGACAACCCGGACGACGAGGAGGCTCTGCGATGACGACGATCGTGGTCGGGTGGACCCCCGACGAGTACGGCGAGGCCGCGCTGGCGCGCGCAGTCGAGGAGGCGAAGCTACGCGAGGGCCACATCGTGGTGGTCAACGCCACCCGCGGCGACGCCCTCGTCGACGAGCGATACGCCGACACCGACCAGCTGACCCGGCTCTCCGAGGAGCTCGCCGGCACCGGGATCCAGGTCGACGTACGTCGCTCGATGGGCGCCGACGTGGGCGACCAGGTGCTGGAGGTGGCCGGCGAGGTGTCGGCCGACCTCATCGTCATCGGCCTGCGCCGCCGGTCCCCCGTCGGCAAGCTGCTGATGGGCAGCGTCGCGCAGCGGATCCTGCTCGGCGCCGAGTGCGCGGTCACCGCGGTCAAGCCGAAGGCCTGACCCGCGGTAGAGCGACGAAGGGTCCGGTCTGGTGACCGGGCCCTTCGTGTGTCCCTCCCTCGACCATGTGCGAACCCGCCGCCGACGGTGGCGGCACATGACCTGCCGTACGGCGTGCTCGATGTCGTCTGCCGTCACCCACGCGCTCGCGCACTGACTCGAAGCCGGTCTTCCGACAGGACCGCCGTGCTCCGATGCTGGCCAGCGCGACCTGAACGGGGCCTCCAGGCGGCTCTGTGGCGGTGACATCGGGGAACCCAATGAGCCCCTCGCAGGGTCGCCTGCGAGATGGCGACCGACCTGGCGCGCCAAGCATTGATGCGTCGATGACGGGACTGTGACAGAGCGACGACGCTTGTTCGCGTGCCCGCATGAGTACGGGCGATGCGGGCACACCACGTGGGAAGGCCGACAGACCGCGAGCTGGAAGGACGCACGTGACCCACCCGATTCCGGGCAGCGTTTCCGTCGTGGGAGCGGACTGGATCGTCAGCGCACTCGGACTGTTGCTGGTCGCCACCACCTTGCGCGACATCTTCCACACACTGTGGCACCCCAGCGGGTTCGGCAGCATCGCCAGGACCATCCTCGCCCTCACCTGGAGGCTCGGCGCGGGAGTGCTGCCCCGGAGGAGTCGCGACCTCGCCGGTCCGTTGGGACTGGTCGGAGTCGTCACGGTCTGGACCGGTCTCGTGGTGGCCGGATTCGTGCTGGTCTACTGGCCGCACATGCCGGAGGGCTTCCACTTCGGCTCCTCCCTGGCACCCGAGCGCTCTTCAGGCCCCACGGGGGCGCTCTACCTCTCGCTGGTCACCGTCGCGACGCTCGGGTTCGGTGACATCCTCCCCGCCGACCCGGCGCTCCGCGTCCTGGCGCCGGTTCAGGCGCTCGTGGGGTTCGTCCTGCTCACGGCGGCCATCTCGTGGGTCCTGCAGGTGTACCCGGCTCTCGGTCGGCGGCGCGCATTCGCCCGCCGGCTCAGCGCCATGCACAGGAACGGATACGCCGAGGTCATCCGGACAGCCGAGGCCTCCGTGGCCACGCGCATGCTGGATGCTGTGACCGAGGGTGTGGCGCAGGTCGAGAGCGACCTGCTGCAGTACGCCGAGTCCTACTACTTCCCCGAGCAGCAGCCGGCGCTGTCCCTGGCCGCCACCCTCCCCCACACGCTGGACGTCGTGGCCGCCGGCAGGCAGTCAGCCTCGCGAGAGGTTCGGGTCGCTGCCGAGGTGCTCGACCATGCCCTCGATGCGTTGGCAGGGCGGCTGGACTCGCGGTACCTGCATACGGGCGGGAGCACCGCGACGGTCCTCGCCGCCTACGCCACCGACCACGGTCACGACGAGAACGCGATCGCACCGGACGCCGATCGATGAGGCCGAACGGTCGCTGCCGCGCCGCGAGCCGAGGAGCGGCGTGATGCTCGACGTGCTTCTCGTCGCCGTTGGCCTGCTCGGCGTGCTCATCGCCGGGCTGTCGGCGCGGATCAGGAGGCTGCCGTTTTCGGAGCCGATGCTTGCCGTGGCGCTGGGGATCGTCGCGGGTCCGCAGGTGCTCGACGTCCTCGCGCTACGGTCCCTGACCGAGGAGCACGCCTCGGTGCACGAGGGTGCACGGGTCCTGCTCGCCGTCTCGGTGATGGGGGTTGCACTGCGTTACCCGTTCGGTGCCGTTCGCCGACAGCTGCGCCCAGTCGCCCTCCTCCTGCTCGTGGCGATGCCGGTCATGGCGCTCGTCTCGGCCGGTCTGGCGGTGTGGTTGCTCGGAGCCACGGTCGGTGTCGCGATACTGCTCGGCACGGCCATCAGTCCAACCGACCCGGTCCTCGCCTCCAGCGTCGTGACGGGGCGTCCTGCCGAGGAGAACGTCCCCGAGCGCACCCGGCAGGTGCTGTCGATCGAGTCGGGGGCGAACGACGGCCTCGCGTTGCCCCTCGTCCTCCTGGCAGTTGCGGCGGCTGGACCCCTGACGGCTGGCGAGGCCGCTGCCGAGGCGACGTGGCAGGTGGTCGGAGCGGTCATCCTCGGGGTCGCGCTCGGCTGGCTCGGCGGCCGCGCCCTGCGGTTCGGCGAGACGCACGGGTCCATGTCGCACGGGCCCATGTTGCTCTTCACCGTGCTCCTCGCGCTCCTGGTGGTCGGTCTCTCCGGCGTGCTGCACCTCGACGGCGTGCTTGCGGTCTTCGTCGCCGGTCTCGCCGTCAACGTCACGAGCACCGGCTCGGAGCGCGCTGCGGAGCTCGAGATCGACGAAGCCGTCAACCGCTTCGCCGTGCTCCCGATGTTCCTCATCGTCGGCGCGACGATCCCGTGGTCGAGCTGGTACGACCTCGGCTGGCACGGGGTCGCTCTCGTCGGTGCGGTGCTGCTGCTGCGCCGGCTCCCCGTGCTGCTCGCCCTGCGGCGCCCGCTGGGGTTGTCGTGGGCAGACGCGGCGTTCGCGGGCTGGTTCGGCCCCATCGGCGTGTCTGCCGTCTTCTACCTCACCCTCGTGGCGGATCGGGTCGACATGCCGGACATGGTGCTCGCGGCGGGCACCGCAGTCGTGGTGGCCAGCACGGTCGCGCACGGTGTCACCTCGGCGCCCGGCCGCGTCCTCCGGCGGAGGCTGGCCGACCGAAGCGGATGACGGCCGTGCCAGGTCTCACCTGCGTCGGAACGGCATCGGTCCGACGTATCCCGGTGCCCAGAAAGGTGCATAGCCGTACTGGCCGTAGACGGCTTCGAAGTCCGGGAGCGGCTCGAGCTCCGGGTCGAACTCGCGCGTGCCGTGAACGGCCTCGCGTGAGGGCTCGACGTGCACCTTGTCCTCAACCGCGGTCACGGCATCGACCGGCACCAGGCGCTTCGTCTCGCCGATCCCCAGGAACCCTCCGGAGGCCACGACGAGGAACCTCGCCCGACGCTCCTCCTCGTCGACGACGAGGTCGTCGACCTCGCCGATGGGGTCTCCGTCTCCGTCGAGGACCGTGAGCCCCCGGAGATCGTCGGCGGCGTCCGCCAGCCCGAGCTCGCTGTGCGTGAGGGTCACCGGACCCACCCTGTTCGTCGCCATGGTCGTGTCCTCCTCGTGTCAGCAGCGTGAGCGGTCCTGCACGGGCGATGGCGCCCTGACCTCCTGTCGATGTGCGTGCCGCCCTGTCACCATCCAGACACGCGTCGACGTCTTGGACAAGGTCGCGCGGCACACTGCCCCCAGTCCGTCCGGCAACTGTCACCGGATCGCAAGATATGGGCGCAGCCTCTTCATGGGTGGCCGATGTCCTCGGCGACGAACTGGCGGGCCACGACCACGTCCGTCGACGAGTGGGCCAGGATGGAAAGGCTGACGGTGAGTGCCGTGAGGTGGAACAACTCGTCGGCGTAGTCGATCCCGGACTCGAGCACGATCAACCCGTAGACGACGGAGGCGAAGCCCTTCGGGCCGAACCACATCGCGGCCGCCTGCTCGCGCCGTCCCAGGCCGGAGCCCAGGAACGCCAGCCACAGCGCCGCGGGTCGCGCCAGGAGGAGGGCGAGGACCGCAAAGGCCCATCCCGTCCAGGAGATCTCCTCGACGAGGAAGGTGGGGGTCATCAACGCCGCGAAGACAAGGACGGCCGCGAGCTTCAGCTGTTCGGCCACCAGCTCACCGAGCTGCTCGAACTCGTGCCGGAACTCGTCAGACATGCTGGCGACAGTGGCCCCCGCGGCGAAGGCAGCCAGGAAGAGATTGGCGTGCGTCGTCAGGCACAGCCCGAGCACGAGCAGGCCCAGCGCTGCCGGCAACAGCGGCTGCAGATGGCGCACACTGGCGAGGAAGTCGAGACGTTCGAGCCGGAGCACCACCCACGGCACCACGATGCCGATGGCCAGTCCGAGGGCGAGCTCACCGACCAGTGACCAGCCGCTGGCGTCCGTCCCGCCGGCCGAGGCGAGGAGCACCAGGACGATCGGCAACGCCAGGCCGTCGTTGACACCGGACTCGACGTTGAGCAGGTTCCGCAATCGCGGGGGCACCTCCTGGCGACCGACGATCGCGGCGGCGAAGACCGGGTCGGTGGGCGACAGCACGGCTCCCAGCAGGAGGGACTCGAGCCACGGCAGCCCGGCCACCCAGTGCGCCAGCGCCGCGGTGACCAGCAAGGTGAGGGGCAGGCCCAGCGCCAATGCACGCCCCGGCAGCCGCCAGGCACTGCGCAGGTCCTTCACCCCGACCCGCATCCCGTCGCTGTAGAGCACGGAGAACAAGGCGAGCTCGGCCAGCACCGACACGGTGGGGTCGCCGGAACGGACGTCGAGGAATCCGAGCACGCCGGGCCCGAGCAGGAAGCCGCCCACCAGGAACAGGACCGCCGTCGACAGCACCGTCCGATTCGCCATCTCGGACAGCAGGACTGCTGCCACCAGCAGCGCTGAGAAGCACACGAGCAGCACCGGGATGTCCACGTGATGTCCTCAGCCCTCATCGGTTCCGCCAGATCGTGTTCGTACCCCGGAAGACCACCTGCATGCGGGCCTGCAGGCGCTGTCCATCCACTCCGCGTGACAAGGTGGTCATCGGGCGGCCGCGACCGCCGGAGCCCAGCGCCACCGATCCTGGAGGGATGCTCATGTTCTTCGATGGCTGGACCGGCCTGCTGCGCGTACTGGTGGTCGGCACGTGCGCCTATGCCGCCCTTCTCGCCCTGCTGCGGGTCTCGGGCAAGCGCACACTGGCCAAGCTCAACGCGTTCGACTTCGTCGTCACGGTCGCCCTCGGTTCGACCCTCGCGACCGTCCTGCTCTCCTCATCGGTCGCCCTCGTCGAAGGGGTCGCCGCGCTGGGCCTGCTGGTCGGCCTGCAGTACGCCGTGGCCTGGGCTTCCTCGCGCAGCCGCCGGGTCGAGCGGCTGGTCAAGTCCGGACCGAGCCTTCTCTACCGCAGCGGCTTCCTGCACGATGCCATGCGGCGCGAACGCGTGACGGTCGACGAGGTGAGGCAGGCCGCCCGCGGGCAGGGTCACTCCGACCTCGGCTCGGTCGCAGCCGTCGTGCTCGAGACGGACGGGACCCTGAGCTTCCTCTCGGAGCTGCCCTCGACGGACCTCGGCCGATGACCCGGTTCTGGCGACGACTCCGCGACAAGTTCTGGGTGGTGCCGCTCCTCTTCGCGGTCGTCGCCGCCCTGGTGGGCCTGGGCCTCACGGCGCTCGACGACTGGCTCGACACCTCGCTCACGCTCCCCCTGCTGTTCGCGGGCGGACCCGAGGGTGCGCGGGCACTCCTCGCGGCGATCATCACCTCGATGATCTCCTTCACCGCCCTGGTGTTCTCCATCACGGTGGTGGTGCTCCAGCTGACCAGCAGCCAGTTCTCGCCCCGCGTGCTGCGCACCTTCCTCCGCGACTGGGTCAACCAGATCGCCCTGGGCGTCTTCGTCGCGACGTTCGTCTACGCACTGGTCGTGCTGCGGTCCGTCCGCGGCACCGCGCAGACCGACTCGTTCGTGCCCCAGGTCTCCGTCACCGTGGCGTTCGGATTCGTGCTGGCCAGCATCGTCGTGTTCCTGGTCTACATCGACCACATCGCCCAGTCCATCCGAGCAGCCTCGATCGTCACCAGGATCGCCGAGGAGACACGAGAGGTGCTCGAACGGCGCCACCCGGCGGATGCCGAGCAGCGCTTCCCGCTGCCACCGCCCGACGAAGACGGACACCCGGTGACGGCGGATGCGCCGGGAGTCGTGCAGCAGGTCGATGACCAGGCGCTGTTCAGGTTGGCCGAGGAGCACGGGGTCACCATCCGCCTGCTGCGCGCTGTCGGCGAGTTCGTGCCTCAAGGCGCACCTCTGCTCGACGTTCACGGCGAGGACGTGCCGGACGCCGAGTCCCTGCGCTCGCACGTGCACCTCGGCAAGGAGCGGGCTCTGGACGAGGACGTCGGTTTCGGGTTGCGACAGCTCGTCGACATCGCCGAGCGTGCCCTGTCCCCCGGCATCAACGACCCGACCACGGCCGTCCAGGTCGTCGATCAGCTGCACGACCTGCTGCGGCGTCTAGCCACCCGTCCCCTACCGCCCAGGCAGCAGGTCACCGAGACCGGCCGTCTGGCCGTGCACGTGCCGCAGCCCGGCCTTGCTGACTTCCTGACCCTCGCCGTGGAGGAGATCGCGCACTGGGGAGCGGACGTGGAGCGTGTTCAGCGCCGGATCGCAGTGATGCTTCGCGACCTGTCCGACGCCGCCCTTCCTCCGCACCGGCCGGCCATCGGACAGGCACTCGCCTCGTTCACGGACCGCTTCCCCGACCACCCGCCCCGACAGTCCCCGGAGCCGACCGACATCGGGCTGCGCTGAGCGTCCACGCTCGATCGCCTGTGCGCCCCGAGTCCCAGACCAACCACGTCGTACGAGCAGGACACCCGGCGGCCGCGCAACGTGGCCGCGGCCGGACCGCACCCCGATGTCGACGCCCGATGACACCGCAGCTCGATGGGGACAGACGAAGAAACGGCCCCTCCCAGCGTTTCCGCCGGGATGGGCCGTCCTCTGTGCTGTACCCCCGACCGGATTCGAACCGGCGCTACCGCCTTGAGAGGGCGGCGTGCTAGGCCGCTACACAACGGGGGCTTGCAGGTGCTGCTCTCGCGAGCAACGGAGCGAAACTCTAGCGGTGCCGGAGTTGTCGCTCCAAATCCTCGGCCGAGGGCCTCGGATCCGCTGGGGTACTAGGACTCGAACCTAGAACAACTGAACCAGAATCAGCCGTGTTGCCAATTACACCATACCCCATGGGGGTATCGGATCTGCTCCGAACACCCACGCGGTCCCGTCAGGCGAACCGTCCGGAACCGATCCCGAACGTTACACGCGAGGCGGTGGCACGGCCAATTCGGGGTCACCGGTCGGCGGGGGCAGCGCTCCCCCGACGGGCGGCCCGGTGTTGACCAGGCCCATCGACCTGGCCACCCACGAGGCGAGGCCGAGGTAGACGAGCGACTGCGTCAGCGTGCTGAGGATCATCCACCAGCTGCTGCCGCCCGTTGCGTTGAGCGCGGAGGTCAGGTCGCCGAACGCGAGTGCCAGCCCGAAGGCCAGGAAGTTGTTGAGCACGTGCATCGCGATGCCGGCCTCGAGGCCGCCGGTCCGGATGACCAGGATGCCTGCCACGACGCCGAAGGCGAACCGGTCGAAGAAGACCGGTGCGTCCTGGGAGAGGCCGTGGAAGAGCGCGAAGATCAGCGCCGGCCCCAGCACGGCGAGCGCCTGGGAGACCCGGCGCGACCACACCAGCGAGCCGAAGGCCTGGGTGAGGTAGCCGCGGAAGAGGTACTCCTCCCCCGCCGCCTGCAGCGGCGTCAGCAGCAGGATCACCAGGAGGAAGTCACGGGTCCGGGTGGTGAACTCGTTCAGCCCGCCGACCGGTGCCTCCCCCGGCGCCAGCGGGAGCAGCAGGCCGACACCCAGGGACGCGAGCAGTGCCACCACCGAGACGCCGAGGCAGGCGAAGAGGTAGCGCCAGCGGATCCGGGGCGCGACCGACGAGACCCAGCGCGGCTTGAGCCGGTGCAGCCACCAGGTGACCGCCCACGTCAGGGGGATCGCCGACGCGATCACCACGTTGAGCAGCGCCAGGCCCGTCGGCGTGGCCTCGGCCGTCACGTCGAGCGTCGCCGTGGCCTCCGCCGTCGTACGCCCGGCGGCGAGCAGCAGCACGAACGCCACCAGGCCCGCGACGAGCGGGACCAGCGCGAAGACCAGCAGCAGGAGCAGGAGCGCCCCGACGAGCGAGCGCCAGATGCCGGGGCGCCCGACACGGTGCAGCTCGTGGTACTGCGGACGGAAGTCGGGGGTGAGCGGTGGTGCCACGGTCGATCCGACCGGCTCAGTCGGACATGGCGTCGTGGAGGCGGGTCAGCGAACGCTCGCGGCCGAGCAGCTCCATCGACTCGAAGAGCGGGGGGCTGACCTTGCGACCGCTGATCGCGATGCGGACCGGGCCGAAGGCGACGCGCGGCTTGAGCCCGAGGCCCTCGATCAGCGACGCGCGCAGCGCCTCGTCGATGGCAGCGGTGCTCCATGTGTCGAGGCCGGCAAGCGCGTCGTACGCCGCCTTGACGACGTCCTTGGCGGTGCCGTCGAGCTCGTCGGTGCGCGTGAAGTCGGCCTCGTCGACGAAGAGGAAGCCGAGCATCGGCGCGGCCTCGGTGAGCTTGTTGATCCGCTCGCCGACCAGTGGCATCGCCAGCTCGAGCAGCTGGGCGTCGGCGTCGCTGACCGGGTCGCCGACCACGCCGGCCTCCTTGAGGAACGGCAGCACCCGGTGGGTGATCTCGTCGAGCGGCAGCAGGCGCAGCTGCGAGGTGTTGATCGCCTCGGCCTTCTTGAGGTCGAAGCGCGCCGGGTTGGGGTTGACGTCCTTGATGTCGAACCGGTCGATCATCTCGGCCATCGAGAACACGTCGCGGTCGGGAGCGATCGACCAGCCCAGGAGCGCGAGGTAGTTGAGGAGGCCCTCGGGCACGAAGCCCTGCTCGCGGTAGGCCAGCGCGTGCGCCTCGGGGTCGCGCTTCGAGAGCTTCTTGTTGCCCTCGCCCATGACGTAGGGCAGGTGGCCGTAGGCCGGGACCGCCTTGGCGATGCCGAGCTCGACCAGCGCGTCGAAGAGCGCGAGCTGGCGCGGCGTGCTGGAGAGGAGGTCCTCGCCGCGCAACACGTGGGTGATCTCCATGAGCGCGTCGTCGACGGGGTTGACCAGCGTGTAGAGCGGGTCGCCGTTGGCCCGGGAGAGCGCGAAGTCGGGGACGTTCACCGTGTCGAAGGTGATGTCGCCGCGCACCAGGTCGTCCCACGTGATCGAGCCGTCGGGCATCCGGAAGCGCACCACCGGCTTACGACCCTCGGCCTCGAAGGCCGCCCGCTGCTCCTCGGAGAGCTCGCGGCAGAAGCCGTCGTACCCCTGCATCTTCGAGCCCGACGCCTTGCGACGGGCGTCGACCTCTTCGGTCGTGCAGAAGCAGTCATAGGTGTACGACGACTCGTGCAGGCGCTCGAGCACGTCGCGGTAGATGTCGCCGCGCTCGCTCTGGAGGTAGGGGCCGTGCGGACCGCCGACC
>CAZDAO010000093.1:0-10654 GCA_964503015.1 uncultured Nocardioides sp.
GGCCCGTCGTGGGGCCGGAGGACATCCAGCGCAGGTCGTTGCAGATCTTGGTGAGGCCGACCGCGATCGTGCGCAGCACGCCCGACAGCTCGACGAGGGAGTCGCGGGTGCCCTGCGCCTCGAAGTGGTCGCGGGCCTCGGTGAAGGGCTGGCCGGTGCGCTCCGCCAGCGCGGCGATCGCCCGCTCGGCGAAGGCGGCCGGGGTGTTGATGCCCGTGCCGACGGCCGTGCCGCCCAGCGGGAGCTCGCGCACCCGGGGGAGGACCGCCTCGAGCCGCTCGACGCCGAGCCGCAGCGTGGCGGCGTACGCCCCCATCTCCTGACCGAGGGTCACCGGGGTGGCGTCCATGAGGTGGGTGCGCCCGGACTTCACGGTGTCCGCGAACTCCTCGGCCTTGCCCTCGAACGACGTGGCGAGGCGCTCGAGCGCGGGGACGAGGTCCTCGACGACCGCGAGCGTCGCCGCGACGTGGATGCTCGTCGGGAAGGTGTCGTTGCTGCTCTGCGAGGCGTTGACGTGATCGTTGGGGTGCACCTCCACGCCCACGCCGGCGGCGAGCGTGGCGATCACCTCGTTGGCGTTCATGTTCGAGCTGGTGCCCGAGCCGGTCTGGAAGACGTCGAGCGGGAACTCGCCGTCATGCTGGCCGGCGACGATCTCGTCGGCGGCGGCGACGATGGCGTGCGCCTGCTCGTGCCCGAGGACGCCCAGCCCGGCGTTGGCGGTCGCGGCGGCCGCCTTCACGTGCGCAAGAGCCTGGACGTGCCGGGGCTGGAGGGTCAGGCCGCTGATCGGGAAGTTCTCGATCGCACGCTGGGTCTGCGCCCGCCAGAGGGCGTCGCGAGGCACCTCGACCTCGCCCATCGAGTCGTGCTCGGTGCGGGTGGCGTGGTTGCTCATGCCTCGACGCTAGCCCTTGACAGATTGGTAACCAACGCGTTACCAATATCGGGTGGATCCGTTCGCCGCCCTGGCCGACCCCCTGCGACGTGATCTCCTCCGGCGACTCGTGCGCGGGCCGGCGAGGGTCGTCGACCTGACGGCCGAGCACTCCGTCAGCCGGCCGGCGATCAGCCGCCACCTGCGCGTGCTCGCCGCGGCAGGACTGGTCTCGGCCGAGGACCGGGGGCGCGAGCGGCACTACCGGTTCGAGCGTTCCGGCCTGGAGCCCGTGGCCGGCTTCGTCGCCCAGCTGCTCGGTCAGGACGTGGTCGAGCCGCCGATCGCCGCACACCTCTTCGACGGCCTCGACCTCGAGGTGCGCCGCACGGGTCGCGACCGCCGCTCGGCGGACCCGTCCCGTACCACCCACCCACATCAGGAGGACACCGCATGAGCACGACGACGATGACCGGCCGGCCCGAGCGACGTGATGGCGAGACGCTGCTCGTGATCGAGCGGACCTTCCGGGCCCCGGTGGAGGACGTGTGGGCGGCCTGCACCGACCCCGCGCGGATGGAGCGGTGGATCGGGACGTGGAGCGGTGACCCCGCCTCGGGGTCGGTGAGCTTCCGGATGACCGCCGAGGGCGACGACGTCCCGGCCGAGGAGATGGACGTGCTGGCCTGCGAGCCTCCGCGCCGGCTCGCGGTCCGCGGACGCGAGCCGGAGTCGTTCAGCGAGGACGGGTCGGGACCGAAGGTCCACTGGCACATGGAGCTCGAGCTCGGCGAGGCCGACGGCGTCACCTCGCTGCGCTTCGTCCAGGTGCTCGCGCCCGGTGCGACTGGGCTCGAGATGGTCGCCAGCGTCGGTCCCGGCTGGGACTACTACCTCGACCGCCTGGTGGCCGACCTGTCCGGCGACGACGTGGGTGCCGTCGACTGGGAGTCCTACGCGGCCGGGTCCTCCTGGTATCGCGAGCGTTTCGGGTGAGCCGTCCCGGCCCGGCGTTGCGGCTTGGTCGGGCCGCGCCGGGTGGGGAGCATGGCGGGGTGCGTCCTCTGCGTCTCGGGGTCGGCTGCGTGCTGTCCGCCTCACTCGTCCTCACCGTCTCCGCCTGCTCCGCGCTCGGCGGCGACGACGGCGACCCGGCCGCCGACCTCGCCGACGACCTGGCCGCCGCCCTGTCTGGGCACTCCCTGGGCGACGTCCCGCTGGTCGACGAGAGCGTGCGCGACGCCTTCGCCGAGCTGGTCACGCCGCTCGACGAGGTCCCGGTCACCGTCGAGGTCGTCGACGTGCGCGAGGTCGAGGAGGAGGGGCGGGCCGATGTGACGCTCTCGTGGCGGTGGGACGTCACCGACGCGGCCACGTGGGAGTACGACACCTCCGTCAGCCTGGTCGACCAGGACGGAGCCGCGTGGCAGGTGGCGTGGTCGCCGGACGACCTCGCTCCCGACCTCGCCGAGGGCGACACGCTCGGACTGCGCACCCTGACGCCGCGGCGCGGCGACATCACCGGCGCCGACGGCGCCGTCCTGGTGACCGAGCGCCCGGTGCTCCGCTACGGGCTCGACAAGACCAAGGTCGAGGGGCCGCAGGTCGCCCGCAGTGCCCGGCGGATCGCCCGTGTCCTCGACCTGGACGCGGCGTCGTACGTCGCCCGGGCGGAGGCGATGGGTCCGGAGGCGTTCGTGGAGGCGGTCGTCCTCCGCGAGGACGACGCGCTCGAGGCACTGCCGGCCTTCCGGCGGGTGCCCGGTGCGCTCGCGGTGCGCGACACCCTGCCGCTGGCGCCGACGCGCGAGTTCGCCGCGGCCCTGCTCGGCCGGGTCGGCCCCGCGACCGCGGAGCTGGTCGAGGAGTCCGAGGGGCGCATCGCGGCCGGTGACGAGGTCGGGCTCTCCGGCCTGCAGGCGCGCTACGACGAGCAGCTGACCGGCACGCGTGGCACCGCGGTCGTGGCCCGCGGCGCCGACGACCGGCTGCGCACGCTCTTCGAGGTCCCCGCCGCCGATGGCGCCGATCTCCGGACCACCCTCGACCCGGTGCTCCAGCAGGAGGCCGAGGACGCCCTCGCCACGCTCGGCGACGACGCCCCCGCCGCGGCCCTCGTCGCCATCCGGCCCTCGGACGGCGCGGTCCTGGCGAGCGCCAACGGCGTGGGCGCGGCAGGCGCCGACCTCGCCTCCACAGGCCAGTACGCACCGGGCTCGACCTTCAAGCTGGTCTCGGCCCTGGCGCTGCTGCGCAGCGGCCTGGGTCCGTCGGCCCCGGTCTCGTGCCCGGCGACCACGACGGTGGACGGCCGGTCGTTCGAGAACTACGACGACTACCCGTCGTCCGCGCTGGGCGAGATCACCCTCACCCAGGCGGTCGCCCAGTCGTGCAACACGGCGTTCATCGGCAACGCGGACCGGCTCCGGCCCGGCGACCTCGCGGCGGCGGCCCAGGCGCTCGGTCTGGGCACCGACCACGACCTCGGCTTCCCGGTGTACTTCGGGCAGGTGCCGCCGCCGGAGACCGAGACCGGGGCGGCCGCCGACCTGATCGGCCAGGGCACGGTGCTCGCCAGCCCGTTCGCGATGGCGACCGTGGCGGCGTCGGTCGCGGCCGGCCGCGCGGTGCTGCCGGTCCTGCTGCCCGAGCACCAGGTGCAGCAGGTGCCGCCCGAGCGGCCGCTGGCGCCCGCCGAGGCCGGCACGCTGCGCGGCCTGATGCGGGCCGTCGTCACGACGGGCTCGGGTCGCTTCCTCGCCGACGTGCCGGGAGAGGTCGGCGCCAAGACCGGCACCGCGGAGTACGGCGAGCCCGACGCGAGCGGCGAGCTGGCCACGCATGCATGGATGGTCGCCACCCGCGGTGACCTGGCGGTCGCGGTGTTCGTCGCGACCGGCGTCTCAGGCTCGCAGACCGCGGGGCCGGTGCTCGAGGCGTTCCTCCGCTAGGCCCTCCGGGCGAGGTAGAGGTAGTACGACTCCGGGCGGTCCTGCAGGAGCACGTCGTGGCGCTGCTCCTCGGCCGCGCCGAACACCTCGCGCATCGCCGCGAGCAGGTCGGGCGCGGCGTTGCCCGACCACACGACCAGCACCCCGCCGGGGGAGAGGAGGTCGCGGCACCGGCGCAGGAACTGCTCCTCGTAGACCGCCTCGTTGGCCTCGTGGACGAGGTAGCCGGGGCCGTTGTCGACGTCGAGCAGCACGAGGTCGTAGGTCGAGCGCGCCTCGGCGATCGCCATCGCGATGTCGGCGTTGACGATCGTGACCCGCTGGTCGGCGAGGATCGCCGGACCGTGCGGCACGGTGCCCTCGCGCATCCACTGGACCAGCGGCTCCTCGATCTCCACGACGACCGCCCGCTGCACCCGCGGGTCGGCGAGCACCCGCTGCAAGGTGAACCCGAGCCCCAGGCCGCCGATCACGACCGACCTCGGCTCGTCGACGAGCGCCAGGGCCTGCGCCGCGAGCTCGATCTCGCTGGTCGTCTCGAGCGTGTCCATCACGAAGACGCCGTTGACCCGCAGCTCCAGCACGTCGGCGCCGGCCGGCGAGACGCGTCGTCGCAGCACGACGTCCCCGCGCTCGGTCTCGGCCCGCGCGATCTCGACCACCTCGGTGTCCGCCACGGCACCATCCTGCCCAAGCCCGGCTAGGTTGCTCGCATGCGGTTCCAGGCGGCGGACGGTCGGGTCCTCCACGCGTGGGTCGGCGGGGCTCCCGACGGCGTACCGGTCGCGGTGCTGCACGGGTGCCCGGACACCCGGCACGTGGCGATGACCGGCGACGCCGCCGCCCGCGAGGCGGGCGTCCGGCTCCTGTGCGTCAGCCGGCCGGGCTACGGCGACTCCACGCCCCACGCCTCGACGCAGGCGAGCGTCGCCGACGACCTGGCCGGAGTGGTCGGGGAGCTCGGCCACGACCGCTTCGCCGTGCTCGGCATGTCCGTCGGAGGTGGGTACGCCGTCGCGTGCGCGGCGCGCCACCCCGACCGGGTCACGGCGCTCGGCCTGGTCGCGACGCAGCCACCGGGCACCCGCGGGGAGGCGGGCGACGAGCTCGAGGCCGAGATCACGCCGGAGTTCCTGCGGTGGCGCGCCGAGGTGTCCCCGGACGACCCGGACGACGAGGCGCTCTGCCGCCGGTGGCTCGCGATGCTGCCGCCGGCCGACGCCGCGCTCGTGGCACTCCGGTCGCCGGCCGAGGTCGCCGCCTCGGTGCGCGAGGCGCTCGCCGACCCCAGCGGCTACCTGCGTGACGCCGTGACCATGGCGCGGCCGTGGGTCCACGGTCCCGAGCTGGTGCACTGCCCGGTCCGAGCGTGGTTCGGTGAGCTCGACGACCGGTCCGGGGCGGCAGCCGCGGCCGGGCTGCTCACCGGCTTCGCCGTCGTCCGGGTCACCGTCCGGCCGGCGACCACCCACCTGGCCACGCTGGTCGACCACTGGCCCGAGGTGCTCGCGACCCTGCGCGACCTGACGCGCTGACGCCGCCGCGTCAGCGGTCGGCCGACGCCCGCTCCACGCAGCCCTCGCTGAAGCCGACGGTCTCGGCGACCTCCATCACGCAGTCCTGGTCGCCGACCGGGTTCGTCGCCAGGGAGGAGGCGCTCCACACCGAGCCGAGGGCGGCGGCGAGGATGGTCGCCACCCCGGCCACGCGCAGGCGGCGGTGCAGGCGGGCCTCGGCTCCTGCGACGTCCGGCTCGGTCGTCGTGGCGATCGTCGTCATGGGCCCTCCTCGGCCTCGTCCTGCGGCTTGTCCACAGTTTGTCCACTGTTGGTGGACAAACGGAGCGTAGGCCGTTGTCCAGGGTTTGTCCAAAGTCGGCTATCCTCCGGGGTGTGTACACAGTCGGACGCACCGCTCAGCTCACGGGTGTGCCCCGCGAGACCCTCCGCAAGTGGGAGCAGCGCTACGGGGTGGTCGCCCCCGCGCGCACCGAGGGCAACTACCGCCTCTACGACGACGAGTCCGTGCGGCGCCTCAGCGTGATGCGCGACCTCGTGGACTCCGGCTGGTCGCCGAAGGAGGCCGCCCGGAGGGTGCTCGAGGCGCCGGCTGCTGGCCAGCCGACCGACGCGGCGCCTGCGCCGCTCGACGAGCTGGCCCGGTGCGCCGAGCTGTTCGACCTCGAGCGGGTGGAGCAGGTGCTCGACGAGGCGTTCGCGCGCTCCGACCTCGGCGCCGTGGTCGACGACTGGCTGATGCCGTCGCTGGTCCGTCTCGGCGAGGCCTGGCAGCGCGGCCAGGTGAGCATCGCGGGGGAGCACTTCATCAGCGCCGCCGTGCACCGTCGTCTGGCGTACGCCTTCCAGCAGCTCCCGGCGGCCCGCCCCGAGGCCCCGCGGGTCGCGGTCGGGCTGGCGCGCGGGTCGCGCCACGAGCTCGGCGTCCTCGCCTTCGCCGCCGTGCTGCGCAGTCAGGGGGTGGGCGTCACCTACCTCGGCAGCGACCTGCCGCTGGAGGCGTGGATCGAGACGGTCCGCACGCTCGGCCCCGACGCGGTGGTCATCGGCGTGCCGACGATCGAGGACCTCCCGGCGGTCCGGGAGGTGGTCGCGGCCCTCGCTCCGCGCGGGCTGGTGCTGGTCGGGGGCGCCCACCAGGACCGGGTCGAGGGGGCCGAGGCGCTCGGGCACGTCGCGGGCCGGGCGGCGCGCGACCTCGCGGCGCGCCTGCGCGGCTGAGGGCGGCGTACGCCCCTGCGACGTGTTGCGATCCGGTCGCCCTGACGACCGCTTCGCAACACGTCCGGCCTCTCCCTCTCCACATTTCTCCCGGTCCTCTGGCGAGCGGGCGGCCCGGCGGCACACGCTCGGTGCGTGGAGGAACCAGCCGAACCCAGGAGGATCCGCGCGCAGCGGGTCGCGCGCGCCGTCGCGACCGCGGAAGGACAGGGTGGGGTCGTCAGCCTCGCCCAGCTGCGGTCGCTGGGCGTCACGCGCTCACAAGTCCGCGCGCAGGTGTCGGCTCACCGCTGGCGGCGGGAGCACTCGCAGGTCGTCGCGGTGCACACCGGACCGCTCTCCGATCTCGGGCGCAGGTGGGCCGCGGTCCTCGAAGGCGGGCCGCAGGCCTACCTCGACGGCGCGTCCGCACTCGTCGCCTCAGGGCTGACGGGCTTCACCGGGGACGTGATCCGGGTGAGCGTCCCGATGGCGGCCCGCGCCAGGTCGGCGCCGGGACTGCGGGTCGTGCGCACCCGGCGGTACGACCCGAGTGCCGTCGTGCCGACGGGGGTGCCCCGGGCCCGGCCGGACGTCGCTGCGGTGCACGCTGCCCTGTGGGCGGCGTCCGACAAGCAAGGGGTTCTGCTGCTGACGATGCCGGTCCAGCAGGGCCTGACCACCGCCGAGCGCATCGGGACGTCGCTGCTCCGCGTGCACCGGCACCGCCGGCGTACGTTGCTGCACGCGGCGGTCCTCGACCTGATCGACGGCGTCCATTCGATCGGCGAGGCCGAGCTCGCGGCCGAGTGTCGTCGTCGTGGGCTACCGACACCGAGCCGGCAGGTGGTCCGCAAGGGCAAGAAGGGCCGCTACTACCTGGACGTCTACTGGGAGGAGTGGGGCGTGGTCGTGGAGATCGACGGCATCCAGCATTCCTGGGCACCGAACGTCGTCGGCGACGCCCTGCGCCAGAACGAGATCAGCCTGGACGCGGACGTGGTCCTGCGCCTGCCGCTGCTCGGGCTCCGGATCGCAGCTGACGACTTCTTCGCCCAGATCATCCGCGCCCTCCGCAGTCGCGGCTGCCCCGTGGAGGGGACGCGTGACGATGTGGCTGCCGGGACGACCGCCTCGTAGCACGTCCGGCCCCGGCCTACTGGGCCGAGCGGACCCGGATGCCGGACAGCGGGACCGTGACGGCACCCGCGGGGTCGGTGAAGAAGTCGTTGCCCTTGTCGTCGACCACGATGAAGGCGGGGAAGTCCTCGACCTCGATCTTCCAGACCGCCTCCATGCCGAGCTCCTCGTACTCCACGACCTCGACGGACTTGATGCAGTCCTGGGCGAGGCGGGCGGCCGGACCGCCGATCGAGCCGAGGTAGAAGCCGCCGTGGGCGTGGCACGCCTCGGTGACCTGCTTGGAGCGGTTGCCCTTCGCGAGCATGACCATGGAGCCGCCGGCGGCCTGGAACTGCTCGACGTAGGAGTCCATCCGCCCCGCCGTGGTCGGTCCGAAGGAGCCGGACGGCATGCCCTCGGGCGTCTTGGCGGGACCCGCGTAGTAGACCGGGTGGTTGCGGAGGTAGTCGGGCACCTCCTCGCCGGCGTCGAGGCGCTCCTTGATCTTGGCGTGCGCGATGTCGCGGGCCACGACGAGCGGGCCGGTGAGCGAGAGCCGGGTCTTGACCGGGTGCTTCGACAGCTCGGCGAGGATGTCGGGCATCGGCTGGTTGAGGTCGATCGGCACGACCGCGCCGCCCTCGATGTCGTGGGCCATGCCGGCGTCGGGCATGTACTGCGCGGGGTCGGTCTCGAGCTGCTCGAGGAAGACGCCCTCGGGCGTGATCTTGCCGAGGGCCTGCCGGTCGGCGGAGCAGGACACCGCGATGGCGACCGGGCAGGACGCGCCGTGGCGGGGGAGCCGCACGACGCGGACGTCGTGGCAGAAGTACTTGCCGCCGAACTGCGCGCCGATGCCGAACGACTGGGTCAGCTCGAAGACCTTCTCCTCCAGCTCGACGTCGCGGATGCCGTGGGCGCTCATCGAGCCCTCGGTCGGGAGGTCGTCGAGGTAGTGGGCCGAGGCGTACTTCGCGGTCTTGAGGGCGAACTCCGCGCTCGTGCCGCCGATGACCACCGCGAGGTGGTACGGCGGGCAGGCGGCGGTGCCGAGCGAGCGGATCTTCTCGTCGAGGAACTCCATCAGCCGCGTCGGGTTGAGGACGGCCTTGGTCTCCTGGAAGAGGAACGACTTGTTGGCCGAGCCGCCGCCCTTGGCCATGAAGAGGAACTTGTACTCCGGGACGTCCTTGGCCGGCGTGGAGTAGAGCTCGATCTGCGCCGGCAGGTTGGTGCCGGTGTTCTTCTCCTCGAACGTCGTCAGCGGCGCGAGCTGGGAGTAGCGGAGGTTGAGCCGCGTGTAGGCGTCGTACACGCCCTTGCTGATCGCCTCGCCGTCGTCGGCGCCGGTGAGCACGCCCTCGGACTTCTTGCCCATCACGATCGCGGTGCCGGTGTCCTGGCACATCGGCAGCACGCCGCCGGCGGAGATGTTGGCGTTCTTGAGCAGGTCGAGGGCGACGAAGCGGTCGTTGCCGGAGGCCTCGGGGTCGTCGATGATCTTGCGCAGCTGGGCGAGGTGGCCGGGCCGGAGGTAGTGGCTGATGTCGTGCATCGCCTCCTCGGTCAGCCGCCGGATCGCCTCGGGCTCGACCTTGAGGAAGGTCCGCCCCTCGACCTCGACGGTGGACACGCCCTCGGTGGTGATCAACCGGTAGGGGGTCTCCTCGGCGCCGTTGGAACCGGCGGTGGGCAGGAGGTCGGAATAGCGGAACTCAGGTCCAGCAGCAGCAGCGGTCACGGCTGCCGATCGTACGCCGCGCGCCAGGGGTGACCGGCAACGGTCGGCGCCGGGACCTTGACGCGACGTTCACCGGTCGTATCCAGAGCGGCCACTCGGGAGTAGCCTCCGAGCAGACGGGCCCCACGAGGCTCCGCGCGGCACATTCCACCGGCTGTGGCCGGCGAGCATCCCTGGAGGTCGAAGTTGAAGGTCCGCAAGTCACTCGTGTCCCTCGCCGCGCTGGCGACGCTGGCAGCCGCAGCAGGCTGCGCGGCGCCGGAGAAGGAGGCCGACACCACCACCGAGAGCGGCGTCGACGCCGCCAAGGCCACCGCTGCTGAGGACTTCGGCGGCATGGAGGAGCTGGTCAAGGCCGCCCAGGACGAGGGTGAGCTCAACGTCATCGCGCTCCCGCCCGACTGGGCCAACTACGGCGAGATCATCTCCACCTTCGAGGAGAAGTACGACATCACGGTCAACTCCGACCAGCCCGATGCCGCCTCGCAGGACGAGATCAACGCGGCCAACGACCTCGCGGGCACCGAGCGGGCGCCCGACGTCTTCGACCTCGGCCAGTCCGTCGCCCTGGCCAACACCGACATGTTCGCCCCCTACCAGGTCGAGACCTGGGACGACATCCCCGACGAGTTCAAGGACCCGGACGGCGCCTGGGTCAACGACTACGGCGGCTACATGTCCATCGGCTACGACTCCGCCGTGGTCCCCGACGTGACCTCGGTGGCCGACCTGATGAAGCCGGAGTTCAAGGGCAAGGTCGCGCTCAACGGTGACCCGACCCAGGCCGGAGCTGCCTTCAGCGGGGTGATGATGGCGGCGATCGCCAACGGCGGCTCGGCCGACGACATCGCGCCCGGCGTCGACTTCTTCGCCGACCTCAAGAAGGCCGGCAACTTCCTCACCGTCGACCCCGACTCGAGCACCATCGAGCAGGGCACCACGCCCGTCGTCATCGACTGGGACTACCTCGGTGCCGCGGCCGCGGCCAACGTCGACACGTGGAAGACGGTCGTGCCTGAGGAGGCCGTGGTCGCGGGCTACTATTTCCAGGCCATCAACGCCGACGCGCCGCACCCCGCCGCCGCCCGCCTCTGGCAGGAGTTCCTCTACAGCGACGAGGGCCAGAACCTGTGGCTCAAGGGTGGTGCCCGGCCGGTCCGGGGTGACGCGATGGCCGAGGCCGGCACCATCGACGAGGACCTCTGGGGAGCACTTCCCGAGGTGACCGGCGACCCGGTGATCC
>CAZDAO010000094.1:0-2042 GCA_964503015.1 uncultured Nocardioides sp.
ACTGGCGGCGGTGTCGCGAACCGGTCGCGCCGCATGCGTTCCAGACTCATCGCGTCTCGGCTGCAGGCACCGCGCATCCTCGTGTCGCCCATCGGTGACATGGGAAGTCGATGGGTCCGCGCTGGTCAGGGACAACGACGAGGGTGGATGTGGGCCAGTCGAGTCGAGTCTGACCGTCCAGTACTGCACATTCCACGGTGCTGGGGTGGGCTGGACGGATCAGGCCAAGGCACTGAAGGTCGGGGGCGATCGCCGAGGCTCGGTCGGATAGCTCGTTGGTTGAGTGAGCGGTCATGACGATGCGCGAGCCCACCTCCCAGAAGGCGGGGAGTGCGTCATCTGCGCGCTCGAGGTCATCGATGACGACCAAGCAGGTGGCAGGACGGCATACGCCTGTGGACGGATGGGCGTGGTGGGTTGGCGCATTCAGCACTTCGAGGTCTGCCCACTCGTGACGTGCGCTGGCGAGGAGGTGCACATGGCGTCGTGTGTCGGCCAGCCACCATCGAGTGAGGTAGCGAGCGATGGTGGTCTTGCCACGTCCGGGGTCTCCAAGCAACAGCAGCGGACCGGGATCGCGGGTGTCGAACCCGGCGACCTGGCCGTCGAGGGTGGCACCGATACGCACGTCCATGGATGGGAAGGCAACGCTTCGCCGCCGGGCTTCGGACACCACCCAACGGACGTCCGGACCTCGCCCGACCGTGATCATTGTGGCGACCTTGTGGAGACCGTCGTGGTGGCCGTTGTCTTTGCCACCCCAGACGACGAGACGACCGGCTTCCCGCCGAGGTCGAACGACGCTGTGGGCAGTGCCCAGGTGATCGAACCTGCTGGCGTGTGGATGTTGGTGAAGCCGACGCAGCCGTAGACGCCGTGGGCGCTGCATCCGTAGTCGTTGCCGAAGATGGTGTCGTCGCCGACGTAGATGGCGACGTGTCCGATTCCGTCGTTGCTGTCGTAGGAGATCACCGCCCCGACTGGGGGCGGAGGGCTGGTGCCCGTCCCATGGGATTGGGCCAGTCCCACGTCGATGATGCCTTGGGCGACGTCGTGGCCATTGCCGTACCCGCGGCCGAGGCCAGTCCCCCCGTAGAGAGCGTCGACCACCTTGGGGCACTGGTTGCTGTAGGTGCAGGGTGCTCCGATCGTCCACGACAGTTCACACAGGCCGGTGGGCGTCTCGAGCATCGCGGCGATGCGCTCACGGAGGTTGGTCGAGAGCTCGGAGGAGACGTCAGTCAGGGATGTTGTGGCCGTGATGACACAGGTCGGATTGGCCGAGGTCGCCGAGTCTGCAGTGGTGGCGTCGGGACGCGGCGCGGTCGTTGCAGTGGTGTGGACGAACGGGTGGTCGGTGTAGCGCCGCGCACCGTCGTTGGTGGTGCGGTCGACGACGGTGTCGGCGAAGGTGACCCTGGGGCTCCCGGCGATCCAGTCGATCTGGTCGTCGGTCGGGTTGGCGATCGTCCAGCCGGTGGCCAGCTCTTGGAAGAGTGCACGGAATCGGGTGCGGTCATTCATGTCTCCGGTCAGGAGCAGCGGGGTGTCCGGGGCGTTGGTGTGCAGCTCGAGGAGGGTTCGCGTCTCGATCCGTACCGCGGCGTCGCGCATGGCTGGGCTGCCTCCGACGGCGTCGGCGGGGTGGTGGGTGTTGAGCACCCAGATGGCCGTGCCGTCGTGGATGGAGGTGAACCGGACGAGCGGAACTTGGATGATCGGGCGGCCGTAGTGGATGGAGACGTGCCTGACGTCGTCGACGGTCCACGCCGCGGGTTGGTAGGCGATGGCGTCTGCGGTGGAGTCCTGTCCCTTCCGTCGACCCTTCACGAGGGCCCACGCTCCGTCGGTGGCGGAGAGGAATGCGTCCGCCTGGGGCTGCTCGAACTCCTGGAACCCGACAATCGAGGCCCCCGAGGCGTCGATCTTCGACACCATGTGCGGCACTCGTTCACGGAATGGGCGCTCACCAGGATGGGGATTCGAGGTGTAGTGCGAGGCGCCGCGCCAGTTCAGCGTGCCGATCCGGAACCCGTCGCCAG
>CAZDAO010000094.1:2142-7511 GCA_964503015.1 uncultured Nocardioides sp.
GTGAGCAGGGTCTGCACCTTGTACCGCTGATCTCCGACCATCCACAGTGCGCGACCCTTTTGCTGCATGGCCCAGTTGGTGATGACGCCCTGCTGCATCCGTGAGAGACCCATGAGCTGGCTGAGCTCGTCGGCGACCGACTCGTCCTGTCCCATCAGGACGCGGATGTCGGACAGGTTGAGCAGGTCCTTGGCGATCTGGGCGGCCTGGGTGCCCTGACTTCCTGCGGAGAGGGGGTCAGACGGCTTGTGGTACGTGACGACCTGGATGTCGCCTTCGGTACGCGACAGGCGCAGATTCGCGTCCAGGGCCATGACGGCGTCGAGCGACAGCCTGGTCTGCATCCATGCCTCGTCGCGAAGAACGATCCGGCGGTCGCCGGTCGACGCGGTCTCGCGCATGCTCTGGCCCCACGAGTTGAGGCACATCAACGCGATGCCGACGGCGACCTTGTTGCCGGTCTCGTGAAGTGCGCGTAGTGACAGCGTCTGGATGGGCGCTCGCCAGTCGGGCCGGAACGTGGACTCGGTGTCGAACATCCCCTGCAGCGTTCCCTCGCACAGCGCACCCAGTGCATCGCGCAGGGGGCGGGTGCTGTCGTAGAAGTCCTGCCGGGACGAGTACCGGCAGTCGGCGACGAGGGCCTCGCTGGGTGAGTCGAGGGCCGACCACACCTGCGGGATGGTGACGGGCTTGAGGCGAGAGCACCCAGTCGACCAGCCCGTGAGGTGGCGCAGCACCTTGTTGATGACGCGCTCCTCGGTGGGGGTGAAGTCCACCCCCTGCGATCCGGTCAGCCCGCGGATGAGGAAGAGCCACCGAGTGAATGTCACGCTCGCGCGACGGTGCTGCTCCTCGCGGGTCTGCTGGGTCCAGTCGGTTGCGAGAGGTCCGAAGTCGAGCGGGTTGATGCGCGCGTGCAGGCCCGGTCCGATCCGGAACGGCGTGACGCCCAGGAACCGTGCCAGGTCCTCGTACTCGTCCTTGACGTCGCCCAGCACGAGGGACCGGTAGCCGTAGCGGATCATTCGGAGCATCAACGCCTTCACGATGGCCGACTTACCTCGTCCTGGCTTGCCGAAGATGAAGACGTTGGGGTTGGTGACCGGGATCGAGTCGTCGAGCACCCAACCCATCGGGTCGCAGTAGAACTTGCCACCCGAGAGCACGTCGTACCCGAGCTCGGCGCCCCATGGGGGTAGCCCGTCGCCCGAGATGAGCGGCCACAGGACGGGTGTCTCTTCCGACGTCATCTGGTAGCCGGCCAGCGGGGCGAGGGTGGCGGCCCAGCCGTGCCCATGTCGGCGCTCCCCGCGGTGGCTGGCCGAACGCGGGAACAGCTTCTCGGCCGGGGCCGCCGACGCGGATGTGGGCTTGCGGGGCAGCGTCGTCCCGAAGTCGTGGAGCAGATCGTCGACCGTCCGCGTCGCTGGCCGCTCAGTGCCGCTGCCGCGTCCTGCGCGCACCGCTGCGGTCCGTCTCGGTCCTTTCGTCATCCGCCGTCGCCATCCTTCCGTTGTCGTCCTTCGGTTGTCGTCCTTCGGTTGTCGTCCTTGCCGGGGGGGCTGCTCAACTCCCCCGCCGACGAGCGGATGGGGGGTGGTCACGACCCCGCTGAAGCCGCTGCATCCGCTCGGATCACTTGAGTCGCAGGGTTCGTTGGTTCGCTGTGCTGGCCGGCTTCGCTGGGATCACTGGCTGAGGTCGGGGTCTGGTGCACGTCCTGCTGGCCGGGTCAGCGGCGTCTCTTCGGGAGGCCGGCGCCGAGGGGGATGGCAGAGACCGCAAAGGCTGCGTCATGTGCTCCGTCGAGTGGGAGCGGAGTGAAGCCGCTGATGCGGATGGACGCGTCGAGTCGCCGTCCGAAGTCCTGGGCGTTCCAGGTGGCAGGGACGGTGATGGAGACCGCGGAGGACACGGCGACGAGTGAGCGTCCTGCCGCGAGCTTCTCGTCCCGCTCGTGGAGCGTGCCGACGGTGCGACGGTCCTTGGCGCGCTCGACCTTGCCGGTCTTCTCCCGCAGGGTGCCTGCCATCACTGCCGACATGTGGGCGCGGTTGGTGGATCGGTCTGCGGAAGGTTGCGAGATCGGCCGGTAGAGGACCGTGAGCGCACGGCGCTCGCCGGGCTGCGAAGGCACCAGCACGCGTGCCAGCGCGCCCATTCGTGCACCCTTGCGGGGCAGGAGAATGGTGGAGGACACCGATTGCCAGTCGCCGTGCCGGTAGGCCCTCAGTGTGGTTGAGGCGGTACTTGGACCGGCCGCACCGAGCGGGAGCCCCGCGGGAATGGTGGGGTCGTCGCGGTGGTGGATGGCGGCGTCAGCGAGTGCTGGGGCGTCGCCTGGTTCGAACCCGGTACGGATCGCGGTGGCAAGCTCCGAGGTGTCGAGCCAGTGCACGTGGGTGCATCCGATCGATCCGGTGAGGCGTGCCTCGACCTCGGCGAGCACCGCGTACAGGACCCGGGCACGGCCAGTCACCCCCCGGCCCGCACGTCTGGCGTCCTTGGCGATGACCTCTTCGCGGACCACCACCGTCACGAATGCCTCGCGTCGGATCGCGGCTCCGGCCGTCATCGCGTCCAGCTGCGCATGGATCTGTGCCGACACCTCAGGCTCATCGGCGCGGGCGTGACGCCGCACCCATGCGTCGCGTTCGGTGCCGTCGTCCGGGACGGTGCGCACCTGCACTGCGAGCAGTGCGATCTGGTTCGCTGCGGTGGCGGCCTCGAGGAGCTCGGTCAGACCGGCACCCATCCGGAACCGGTCCGCCTCGTCGCTCATCCCGATTCCGGGGTGCACGATGCGTGCGGTGGCCGCCCACGTCCGAGCCGCGTGGTGCTGGACGAGCGCTGGGCGGCCCGTCTGTCCGCTCAACGGTGGGCCGTCGTGGATCTCGATCGCCGACAGTACGCCCGGAAGGTCAGCCTCCCCCTCGTCTCCACCGGGGTCTCCAACGGTGCTCCTGCCGGCACCTTGGTTGCTCCGGTCGCCACCTCGTGTTCCCCTGGCATCGCCGAGGTCGAGGTCGCCGGCTGCCGCCTTCGACTGGAACCGTGACCATCCGAACGCCCCTCCCGCCAGATGGCGTGCCATCACGCCGAGCCACTGAAACGCCGACCACCCACGTACTGGGACGCAGACCAGCAGGATGACCGCCAACCATGCTGGGAGCAGCACGATGAGGGCGAGCCACCGGCCCGCGACCATTGCCGTCCACGTCGGGAAACCTGAGGCGAGGACCGCAACCCATTGGGGGCCGGTGAGCCCGAACAGCCAGGCCCGTCGGTCGCGGGTCGCTGATCCTCCGTAGACGCTCATCGGTGGTCCCCGCCGTCTGCGCCATGACCACCGTGGTTGTGGTCGTCGTCGTGACTGTCGCTGCCGTGCTCGGCGAGGACGACAGGGTGGGTGAGGGCAGGATCGTGAGCGGCTCCGACGTGCACCATGCCGGGGTCAGGTCGCCGCCCGGCCGCAGCGTCCGAGCTGGGGCCGGTGCCGGTCGTCCGCGTTCCGGTCCGATCACCTCCGGCGCGTGACCGATGCGAGCTGGCGTGGCTGGTGTCGTAGTAGCCCTGGTTGCCCACACCCGCCTGGCCGAGCACGTCGACCGTCATGCGGCCGCCCGTTTGGGCGATGCGCCCGGTACGTTCCATGCCGGAGGCGACGACGCCGGCCACGCGACCGGCCCGTGAGGTCTGCCACCTCGAGGCGGTCTGCGCCTCGGCGCCGTCCTCTGCGGTGGTGCGTCCGTCTGGTCCTGCTTCGCTCGCGACGGTCGATCCTGCCGAGCCGTGGATGCGCGGGGCGTCCTTGCCGCGCAGCAGGCCGGCGACACCGCCGTTGGCGTTCATGGTGGAGCGGAACGAGGCGCCGGATGCGGTGCCGGGGTCGACGAAGGCCAGGAGCCGAAACAGCACCATGGGCATGAAGCACGCCATCAGCAGGATCAGCGAGCCGACGACCGACATGCCGATGTTCTCCGCGCTCGAGGAGCCGTCGGCCGTCGTGCCGTCGGGGAGTCCGGCCCACGCGAACTGCGTACCGATTCCGAGAACCAGCGCCAGCATCGGGTCCATCAGGCAGCAGGCTAGGGACCAGCGGATGGACTTCCACATCCAGGACTTGGAGCCGTCCGACATCGCGCCGGCGGCGGTGAGGGGCAGGGTCGCGGTCAGGATCAACAGTGCCGTGGAGCGCACCAGCATGATGACGATGTTGCCGAACGCGGCTGGGATCACCACGAATAGGGCGCACACGCCGAGGGTGGCCGCTTGGACGGTGCCGGTGACGGTGTCGACGAACCCGTCACCGGCCGCGAAGCCAGCGAAGCTGTCGACTCCCAGGAGCGTCCGCAAGATGGCTTGCGAGAGCCCGGCGCAGGCGACGATGAGTCCGGCGGACACTGCGATCCAACACGCCACCACGAGCGCGTACTGGACCAGGCCGGCGGCCAACGTGGCGAACCCGCGACCGTCTTGTCGCAGGACCGCGAGGCCGATCTGCCCGAACCCGATGAGTAGCGCGAGCGCCAGGGAGATCCACAAGGTGACCGAGTAGAGCGAGCCCAGGTCGGGGTCTTGGACGTTCGGGACGAAATCGTCGATGAGGTTGAACGCAGTCTGGAGCAGCCACATGGCGGCGGACCACAGACCCATCATCATCGAGGTGAATCCGTCTGCGAGGGTCTCCTTCGCCTTGCCGCCGAGCCACTCCAACGGGTTGAGCGTGAACCGTGGCATGGTGCTCGTGGCGATGCGTGCGGTCGCCTCTGTGAGGACGGTGAAGGTCGTCGCGCTCGCTGTCATGACTGGGGCACCTCGAGCCACTGGTATCCGGCGTCGAAGGACGCCTGCGAACCGGGCCACAGCGACGGTGCCGGCGCTGGCTCTGCTCCGGGTCCGATGAGCCACCGATCGACGTGCCACACCATGCGCTGGCAGTCGGCGGCCGCGACCTGCGGAGCCGGCGTGACCGCACTCCCCTGCATCGAGCTCCACGAGTTGGCGGAGTCGTTCGTCAGGTCGTCGACCAGTCTCGCGGAGACGATGAAGTCGATGCACGGGACGACGAAGTCGGATCCCACGGTGCCCTTGATGTATCCCATCTTCGGTTCGACGACGATCGCAATGTCGCCCTGTGCTTCTGAGGTCATGCCTGCCGACTCCAGCAAGGCGGCGACGGCGTGCACCCCGCTCCACGTCTCGGCGGTGGGACCGCCTGGGGCAGCCCACCATCCAATGACGTCTTGCGCAGCGGGTATCGATGCCGAGCTCAAGGCTGTCGAGTCGATTGCCGCCAGCTGGGCCAACGCACCTTCGGGGGTGCGTGGGAATCCGGTCGCCACACCCACGGCACCAACCTCGGT
>CAZDAO010000094.1:7611-9294 GCA_964503015.1 uncultured Nocardioides sp.
CACCTTCGGGGGTGCGTGGGAATCCGGTCGCCACACCCACGGCACCAACCTCGGTCGGCGCGGGGATGGTCAGCGTGCCAGTGGTGCCCGACGACAGCCGGCCGGGTTGCGCGGCCTCGAGGGGTGCCTGCGAAAGCTTGCTGCTGGCCAGCCGATCCTGTGCAGACGGCTCCGATTCTTGGGATGCACGACCGGAGTCGGTGTCTGAATCGGCATCGCCTGCGAGCAGGCTCGCCACCGACCACACTCCACCGGCCACGAGGACGAGCGTCGCGGCCGCAGCGACCGCGAGGAGGGCTTGGAGGCGATGCCGTGTCCATGCCGTCTGCGGGTCGAGGACGGCTGTCGCCATCGCGCGTCGGGTGGTTCGCATCCTCAGCACCCGTTCCCGACGATGCCGTTCAGCACGCCGTAGATGACGACGAACGCGACGGCACCCAGGACGCTCCAGAAGAGGCCGGAGGCACCGACTTGCGCGGCGCGTCCCATCGACCCCATCTTCCCGATGATCATGGCCCCGATGGAGGCGAAGCCGGTGCCGATGATGATCGCGATGACGCCGTACTTCACCCAGCCCAGGATGTCCTTGACGTAAGGCTCGACCCCTGCAGGTGGTGCGGCGCAGACGTTGCCGACGCCCTCAGCGTGCAACGACCCGGCGATCGCGACGGCGTGGACGGCTACCTCGGTGATGGCATGGACAAGCATGATGCAGTGCTCCTAGATGTCAGGGCTGGTGGGAACTGGGCGGTCCGGCGATGGCGGTGATGCGACCCAGAAGGTGGGCGGCGACGCGGTTGAGTGGCTTGGGCAGGGGCCCGGGGCCCAGGCCGGGCAGCGTCTTCGCCGCGAGGTGGGGCGCATAGAGGACTGCGTCGTGTTCATGGGCCGCCCGGAGTCGAGGTCCGGTGAGGCCGGTGGGGAGGTCGTTCCACCGGCGGGCTCCGACGACGACGACGATCGAGCGTGCGGCTGACATGTCGTCGAGATGGGCGAGCGCCGTGTCGCTTTGGCGCAGTGCGAGCTCGTGAGGGCGGATGATGAGGACCTCGGCGTCAACGGTGAGTTCGGTGAGCCAGCTGTCGGCACCGCGAAGCTCGCGGAGCGTCCATCCGAGGTCGAGCACGGTGAGGTCGGTGTCGTCACCGGCCCGTGGATCCGGTACGTCGCTCGGGACTCGAACGTCTTCATTGACCCGGTCGATGAGTATGTGTTCGCCTCGGCGACCCCGGCGCCATCCGGCTTCCGTTCCGAGCTCGGTCACGGTGGCTGCCAGGAGTCCCGACCAGTTGGGCGCTGCGGTGTCCAGCACACGGGTCCGAACTCCCTTGCCGTCTGCTGCGTCTGCAAGTGCGAGCGCGAAGGTGGACGCGCCGGCGCCCGAGCTGCCCGACCACACCCTGGTCAATGCTCCCCCCAGACGTGCCGCCGCTATGTGCGTGCTGGGCGGCACCCCACGTGCTCGTAGTGGCGGGAGTGCCTCACATGGCGAGGCTGCCCCATGCGGCGGGAACGGCTGGTGCACGTGTTCCGAGGGAAGCTGGTGCGGTTGACCCTCACCTACTGGTGGCGTGAGTCCGTGGGTGGTCGTGAACTGGCCCCCCACGAGTGCTGCTGCCGCCGCCTGGAGCTCGCGTGTGGAATACCTCGCCTCGCGGTGAGGATCGAGGGTCTGGGTCATCG
>CAZDAO010000094.1:9394-10462 GCA_964503015.1 uncultured Nocardioides sp.
AGCTCGCGTGTGGAATACCTCGCCTCGCGGTGAGGATCGAGGGTCTGGGTCATCGGGGTGCCTCGATTCCCGACCGTCGCATCGGCTCAGGCTCCGTGACTTGCAGTCGGCGGGTGGAGGAGTCGGTTCCGTGAGCCGAGCGAGAGTCCGCCGGGAGGTGGCGAGCGGCCCGCAATCGAAGTCCCTCACGCAGCAGCGGTGCCGGTGTGCCGCGTAGAGCGGTCCGGGCTGCGGCGGCTTCCTGGGCGTCGGCTCGCAGGCGCGTGATCAGGTGCTCCATGTCTGACAGGGCGTGCTCGAGGTCGTGTGCGGCGACGATGTCGAGCAGTTGAGCGACGAGTGTGGCGGGCTGCTCCAGCACTGGCCGTTGGGTGATTGCGGGGGCAGGGTCGTGGTCACTCATGACTGGGAGGGCAACGGTCCGAGGTGCGGCTCGGACAGTTGGAGTCGCGGCACGGCTCATGCGATCGAGGCGAGGTACCGCGGTGCTGAAGCCCTGAGCTGGGCGGCGGCACGATCACGGCGACGTCGGATCGTGCGCATCCCGACGCCGTGTCGGTTCCCGACGACCCGCTGCGCCTCCTCACGCGCCAGGCCGTCGTTCTCAGCGGCGATGAGCTCGACCAGCAGGTCGGCGTCCTCGTCAGCGATCACGCCGACGCCCTGCGCCCAGGCCAGCAGGTCGGCCAGGTCCTGAGCTGGGTCATCGGCTTCGTTAGGTGCCAGCAGCTCGATGTCGTGGTCAGCTGGCGCGCCGGTAGGAGAGCCCCATCCGAGACGCTGGTCCAAAGAGGTCACCGGAAGTCGAGGAACCATGCCCGCAGCGGGTCGTGTCAGCCGCTGTCGGGCACGGCTGAGGAGGTAGCGCGCGGCACGGTTGTTCAGCTGAGGTTCGGCTGCCTTCACCTCACCCCACACAGCGGCATGCACGTCGTCGAGCTCGCACACGTCGTCCAAGGTGACGGCGACGCGTCCGATGCCTTCCTCGAGCATGACCAGCACCGCGAGGGCGGCATCATCGTCGTCACCTCCGCGCCGCGACCCAAGCGCAGTCAGTGCTGCGACGAC
>CAZDAO010000095.1:0-10377 GCA_964503015.1 uncultured Nocardioides sp.
CGTGGAAGAGGTGCTCGGAGGTCGAGTAGGTCTCCTGCGGCTCGTCGAACGGCAGGTCCAGCGCCTTGTTGATCATCTTCCAGCGGTGCAGGTCGGCCCAGTCCACGAAGGTGATCGCGGTGCCCGAGGCGCCGGCGCGGCCGGTGCGCCCGATGCGGTGGACGTAGGTCTTGTCGTCCTCGGGGCAGGTGTAGTTGATGACGTGGGAGACGCCCCGCACGTCGATGCCGCGCGCCGCGACGTCGGTGCACACGAGGACCTGGATCTTGTCCTCGCGGAAGCGGGCCAGCGCCTTCTCGCGCGCCACCTGGGCCATGTCGCCGTGGAGCGGCGAGGCCTTGAAGCCGCGCTCCTGGAGGTCCTCGGCGACCCGCTGGGCCTGCCGCTTGGTGCGGGTGAAGACGATCATCTTGTCGGCGTCCTCGGCCTGCAGCACCCGGCCGATGATCTCGGTCTTGTCGAGGTCGTGGGCCTGGTAGATGAACTGAGCGGTCGCCGGGACCGTGGCGTTCTCGTAGGACGACTCGGCCCGGATGTTCATCGGGTGGCGCATGTGGGTGCGGGCCAGCGCGACGATCGCGGCCGGCATGGTGGCCGAGAACAGCATCGTCTGACGGGTCTCCGGGGTCTTGGAGATCAGCGTGATGACGTCGGGCAGGAAGCCGAGGTCGAGCATCTCGTCGGCCTCGTCGAGGACGAGCGCGTGGACGTGGGAGAGGTCGAGGGCGCGACGGTTGGCCAGGTCGATGAGGCGGCCGGGCGTCCCGACGACGATGTCGACGCCGGTGTCGAGGGCCTCGAGTTGCGGCTCGTAGCCGACGCCGCCGTAGACGGTCAGCACGCGCAGACCCATGTCGGCGCTGGCGAGCGCGAGGTCGCCGGACACCTGGAGCGCGAGCTCGCGGGTCGGGGCGACGATGAGCGCCTGCGGCTTGCCCTGCGGCAGGTCGGCGTACGCCGGGTCGCTCGGGGCGACGGAGCGCTGCAGGACGGGGATGCCGAAGGCCAGCGTCTTGCCGGTGCCCGTGCGGGCCTGGCCGATGAGGTCGGTGCCGAGGAGGGCGACCGAGAGGGTCATCTCCTGGATGGCGAAGGGGGTGGTGATGCCGGCGCGCTCGAGCGCGTCGCAGATCTTGGGCTCGACGCCCATGTCGCGGAAGGTGGTCACGAAGTGTCGCTCTCTGCTGAGTTGGATGTCCCACACGGATGCGGTCAGCCCACTCGGGAACTTGCAGGGAGGGAATGCCAACCGCGCACATACAGGCGTCCGCCGGACACGTTGTCGACGGCTCGGTGCTCCCGATCGTATCGCTAGGCTGCGCGCATGAGCGCATCGGCCGACAGTGCATCACCCGACGAGGACTACCGCCGCGCCGCGGTCGACCTCCTCGGCGCGATCGCCTACGGAGAGCTCTCCGCCTTCGAGCGGCTGGTCGAGGACGCCAAGATGGCGCCGGGCATCGACGACAAGATCGCGATCGGGGCGATGGCCACCGCCGAGTTCGGCCACCTCCAGAAGCTCGTCGACCGGCTCGCCGAGCTGGGCGCCGACCCGGCGGAGGCGATGCAGGTGTTCCGGCCCAGCTTCGACAGCTTCCACGAGCACACCGCGCCGTCGGACTACTACGAGGGACTGATCAAGGCCTACGTCGGCGACGGGCTCGCAGCGGACTTCTACCGCGAGATCGCCGCCTACCTCGACGCCGAGACGCGCGAGGTGATCATCAGCTCGCTGGAGGACACCGGGCAGACCGCCTTCATCGTCGAGCGGGTGCGGGCGGGCATCGCCGAGGACCCCCGCCTCGGCGGACGCCTGGCGCTCTGGGGGCGCCGGCTGATGGGGGAGGCGCTGACCCAGGCGCAGCGGGTCGCCGGCGACCGCGAGTCGCTCACCGCGCTGCTCGCCGGGGGAGTGGACCGTCCCGGCCTCGACCTCGCCGCGCTGGGCCGCATGTTCACCCGGCTCACCGAGCTCCACACCGACCGGATGGCGCAGCTCGGCCTCGAGGCCTGACCCCCGGACGCGACAGGACCCCGCACCGCGGGGTGCGGGGCCCTGACGTGGAGACGTGAGGCCGTCAGACCTTGGTGTTGCGGCTGGTGGCCGTGGAGGCGATCACCACGAGCACGGCGGAGACCAGCACGGCGACGATCCACCGGGTCCAGTCGACGCCACGCGATCCGTCACCGCCGAAGAACGAGTAGATCCAGTAGCCCAGCAGGATGCCGCCGATGCCGCAGACGACAGTCAGCCAGAGGGGGATGTTGTCCTTGTCGCCCGGCGCGACGAGCTTGCCGAGCAGACCGATGATCACGCCTCCGATGAGGAGGCCGATGATTTCTCCGACCATGATGGGGTCACCCTTTCTTGCCGCGCCCGGGTGGACGCGGACTGGCGTGGAGCGCCGGCGCGGTGCGCCGACCCCGTCCATGATTGCCCGCTGCGGACCCCGCGGCAACGACCGCGGGGGTGTGGCCCTACGGGTGTGTCGCCCGAGCCGCGTCGGCCGTGCGGCTCAGCGGAAGCCGACCGTGCTCGCGGTCGGGTTGCCGAGCTCGACGTAGGCGATCTTGTCGGCCGGCACGACGACGGCGCGGCCCTTGACGTCGGCCAGGCGCAGCACGCCGCTGCCGGCCAGCGCCTCGACCAGCTTGGCCTCGATCTCGTCGGGCGTGCTGTCGGTGTCGAGCACGAGCTCTCGCTGCGCGTTCTGCACGCCGATCTTGACCTCCACGGTGGTGCTCCTTGCTTGAAGACGTTGGGGTGTGCGCTTGTCGATCCTGCCGGATCAGTGGTCGTCGGTCATCGGGTAGCCCCGGATGCCACGCCACGCGAGGCCGGCGATCAGGGCGGCTGCGTCGTCCTGGGCGATGCTGCCGCCACCGGCCAGCCAGAACCGTGCCGAGACCTGTGCCATTCCCACGAGCGAGACCGCCAGCAGCTCGGACGCCTCGTCGGGGAGGCCGGTGTCGGTGCGGATCACGTCGGCGATCATCGCGGCGCACTCGACGGTGACCCGGTCGACCCGCTCGCGCACGTCGGGCTCGCTGGTGAGGTCGGACTCGAAGACCAGCCGGAACGCGCCCTCCTCGGAGGCGACGTAGCTGTAGAAGACCTGCATCGTCGCCGCGACGCGATCCTTGTTGTCGGTGGTCGAGGCGAGCGCGGCGCGACAGTTGTCGATGATCATGTCGCAGGAGGCGTCGAGCAGTGCGAGGTAGAGGTCGAGCTTGCCGGTGAAGTGCTGGTAGAGCACCGGCTTGGAGACGCCGGCCCGGTCGGCGATGTCGTCCATCGCGGCGGCGTGGTAGCCCTGCGCGACGAAGACCTCGAGGGCCGACTCGAGCAGCTGGACCCGGCGCTCACGTCGGGGCATCCGGCCGCCGCGCGGTCGCGGGGCGTCTGGTTCCAGCTGGCCTGCAGTCACGTCGTACTCCTGAGTAGTGCGGTCGCGGCTGAGCCTAGCCGCCCGCGGTCGCGGACCCGCGTCCGTATCGCGGGACGTGGCGAGGCGTGTCGGTCGCGCGCAGGGACCATGGCGGGGAACAGGAGTGGCGTCGGTGCTGTTGCACCCACACCCGAGTCAAGGAGAAGTACGTGTCGTTCCCCGCACTTGTCGAGCCGGCTGCCGAGCTCACCACGGATGAGGTGCGCCGCTACAGCCGCCACCTGATCATCCCCGACGTGGGGATGGCCGGGCAGAAGCGCCTGAAGAACGCCAAGGTGCTCGTCATCGGTGCCGGCGGGCTGGGCTCACCCGCCCTGCTCTACCTGGCGGCAGCAGGCGTGGGCACCATCGGCATCGCGGAGTTCGACGAGGTCGACGAGTCCAACCTGCAGCGCCAGGTCATCCACGGCATGTCCGACGTGGGCCGTCCCAAGGCCGTCTCCGCGCAGGAGTCGATCGCCGAGGTGAACCCGTACGTCGAGGTGGTGGTGCACGGTGAGCGCCTCGACAACGACAACGTGATGGGCGTCTTCGAGGGCTACGACCTGATCGTCGACGGCACCGACAACTTCGCGACCCGCTACATGGTCAACGACGCGGCGTACTTCCTCGGCATCCCCTACGTCTGGGGCTCGATCTACCGCTTCGACGGCCAGGCCAGCGTCTTCGCGCCCACCCTCGCCGACGACGCTCCGTGCTACCGCTGCCTCTACCCCGAGCCCCCGCCGCCGGGCATGGTCCCCAGCTGCGCGGAGGGCGGCGTGCTCGGCGTGCTCTGCGCCAGCATCGGCTCGATCCAGGTCAACGAGGCGATCAAGCTGCTCACCGGGATCGGCGACCCGGCCATCGGCAAGCTCGTCATCTACGACGCCCTCGAGCTGGAGTGGCGCAAGCTGAAGGTGCGCAAGGACCCCAGCTGCGCCTTGTGCGGGGAGAACCCGACGGTCACCGGCCTGATCGACTACGACGCCTTCTGCGGTGCGGTCTCCGACGAGGCCGCCGAGGCGGCTGCCGGCTCGACGATCTCGGTGGTCCAGCTCGAGCAGATGCTCAAGGAGCGCGACGCCGGCGAGCGCGACTTCACCCTCATCGACGTCCGCGAGCCCAACGAGTTCGAGATCAACCGGATCCCCGGCTCGGTGCTCGTGCCCAAGGGTGAGTTCCTCAACGGCAACGCCATCGGCGACCTGCCCAGCGACAAGCCGATCGTGCTGCACTGCAAGTCGGGCGTCCGCTCGGCCGAGGTCCTCGCGATCGTCAAGGGCGCCGGTTACGCCGACGCCGTCCACGTGGGTGGCGGCGTGGTCGCCTGGGTCAACCAGGTCGACGCGAGCCAGCCCGACTACTGAGCGGACGGGGCACCGCTACTGACGCGTAACCCCTCCCGACGCTCGTCGTTGGGAGGGGCATGCGCACTCAGACGAAGCTCCTGACCCTGGCGGCCGCCGGCCTGGTCGCTGCCGCAGCCACCAACGTCCCCGCGACCGCGGCACCGACGACGCAGGTCCGCACGGGCTGGGCGCCCGCGGACACCGCGGCCATCCACCCGGGCGTGCAGATGTACACCGACGGTGCGCAGTGCACGGCCAACTTCGTCTACACCGACGACGCCGGCACGACGTACGTCGGCTACGCCGCGCACTGCGCCGGCCTCGGTGAGGCCACCGACACCGACGGCTGCACCTCCGCCTCGCTCCCGCTCGGCACGAAGGTCGACTTCGTCGAGGGCGGCTCGCTCCTCGCCGAAGGCACCCGGGTCGGCGGTGGCACGCTGGTCTACTCGTCGTGGCTCACCATGCAGCGCAACGGCGAGACCGACGCCGACGCCTGCGCCTACAACGACCTGGCACTCGTGGAGGTCGACGCGGCGGACGCGGCCAAGGTCAACCCGTCGATCCCCTTCTGGGGCGGCCCGATCGGCATCAACACCACCGGCACCGCTGCGGGCGACACCGTCCACAGCTTCGGCAACTCCAGCCTGCGCGGGGGGATCGAGGTGCTCTCGCCCAAGCAGGGCACCAGCCTCGGCACGGACCCGAGCGGCTGGACCCACCCGGTCTACACCGTCACGCCGGGCGTACCCGGTGACTCCGGCAGCGCCTTCCTCGACGCCGACGGCAACGCGCTCGGCACCCTCTCGACCCTCGCCCTCGCCCCGCTCGCGGGATCGAATGGCGTCGGCGACCTCGCGCACGAGCTGTCGTACGCCCAGGCCCACAGCGGGATCGCCGGCCTGCGCCTGGTCCCGGGGACGGAGCCGTTCAGCCCGCTCCTCTGACCCACGTCCTCTGCCCCCTCCCGGCGCCTGCCCCCACCAGGCGCACCCCCCTCGCATGGCGCGGGCCCGTCACCTAGGGTTCGCGCCATGCGTGCGTTCGGTGCCCCTCCGCCGGGTGCCCGCGCCGTGCTGATGGTCGCCGGGGCGAGCCTCTTCATGGTGCTCGTCGCCTGGGCGACCCTCGTCGGGCCGGACGAGGTCTTCACCGGTCCCGGGCCGCGGCCGGGTCCGGGCACCACCTCGGCCGAGTCGTGCATCCCGTTGCCGGTCGTCACCAACGCTGACGGGTCCACGAGGGAGCTGATCCCCGACGACATCAACGAACGCGACTACTGCGAGCCCCCGGGTGCGGGCGTCAGCCAGTACCGTGACTTCGTCGAGCAGCACCCGCCACCGTGGTGGATCAAGGTGCTGGGCTGGTTCTTCCTCGGCACGCTGCTCCTCGTCGTCGTCGGTGGGATCGGGTGGCTCGTGGTGGCCCTCGCGCGGGCCGTCCTGGCCAGGAACGCCGACGTGCAGCGGCTCGACGTCGCGTTCACGGTCCTCGACGAGCCGGGGCGGGTGGCCGAGCATGTGGTGCGCGACGCGGCCGAGCAGGACGGGCTCCTGCGCCAGGGCGACGCGCGCAACGCCATCGTGGCGGCGTGGCACCGCTTCGAGGTCCAGGGTGATCGCGCCGGCGTCCCTCGGCAGGCGTCCGAGACGTCGTCCGAGTACGCCCTGCGCCTCCTCGACCTGGCGGACGCCGACGTCGGCCCCGTGACCCGCCTGGCCGAGCTCTACCGCGAGGCTCGCTTCTCCGACCACCCCGTCACCGAGGGCCACCGCGCCGCGGCCCTCGCAGCGCTCGACGAGATCCGGCGCAGCCTGGGCGTGCGGTCGTGAAGACACCGGCGAGGTGGCTGTCGCGCCGTTGGAGGGGCCGCGTCGGCGGGGGCGTGGTCCTGGCCGCCATCGGCTACGCGCTCGCCCTCTGGCTCGACTTCGACCCGCAGCCGTTGCCGTACGCCGTGTGGGCCGTCGTCGTGCTCACGATGACCTACCTCGTGGTCGACACCGTGGACACGCCCGCGGCCGGCTGGCAGCATCCCGTCCCGCCGAGGTCGGACCGCGTCGACGAGGTCACCTCCGACCTCCGCATCCTCTCGAGCCACCAGCAGGCCGACCACCCGTCCGAGGCGCTGGCCCAACGCCTCGTCGCCCTCGCCCGTGGCCGCGACCCGGACCTCGCGCTCGAGATCCGGGACGAGCTCGACGAGATGGACCGCATCTCGCCGGCCACCATCGACCACATCCTGACCCGAATCGAGGAGACCCGTGACCGAAGCTGACCACGACCCCGCCGAGGTGGCCCGGTTCGCCGAGCGCGTCCTCGGGGAGGTGGGCCGCGCCGTCGTCGGCAAGCGCGAGGTGCTGGCCCTCGTCCTGGCCGGGATCCTCGCCAAGGGGCACGTCCTGCTCGAGGACTTCCCGGGGCTGGGCAAGACGCTCGCCGCCAGGTCGTTCGCCGGCGCGCTCGGGCTGGACTTCTCCCGCGCCCAGTTCACCCCGGACCTGCTGCCGGCGGACCTCACGGGGTCCTACGTGTACGACCAGCGTCGCACCGAGTTCGACTTCCGCCCCGGACCGATCTTCGCCGGGCTGCTGCTCGCCGACGAGATCAACCGCACGCCGCCGAAGACGCAGGCCGCGCTGCTCGAGGCGATGCAGGAGGGCCAGGTCACCGTCGAGGGCCAGACGCACCGGCTGCCCAGCCCGTTCCACGTCCTGGCGACCGCGAACCCCGTCGAGTACGAGGGCACCTACCCCTTGCCCGAGGCCCAGCTCGACCGCTTCCTGCTGCGCGTCGCCTTCGGCTACCCCACGGCGGGCGAGGAGTACGACGTCCTCCGGCGGCGGCTCGACCGCCAGCGCGAAGAGGTGGACATCTCGCAGGTGACCGACGCCGCCGGCCTGGCCGCGGTGCAGGCGGCGGTCGAGCGGGTGGTCGTCGACGAGTCCGTCGCCCGCTACTGCGTGGAGCTGGTCGCGGCGACCCGCTCGCACTCGGACGTGCTCACCGGCGCCTCGCCACGAGGCAGCCTCGGCCTGGTGCTGACGGCCCGGGCCTGGGCGGCGATCCGGGGCCGCGACTACGTCGTGCCCGAGGACGTCAAGGCCGTCGCCCGCGCCGTGCTGGCCCACCGGATCACGGTCAAGCCCGACCTGTGGATGACCCAGGCCTCCGGCGCCCGGGTCGTGGACGCCGTCCTGGCGTCGGTCGAGACGCCGCGGACCCTCGAGTCCCCGAAGCCAGGAGGGGGCTCCCAACGGTGACCAGCTGGCGGCCGACCCCGGCGCTCGTCCGAGCCTGCCTGCTCGCCCTCGGGGGAGCGACCGGCGGGGTCGCGCTGGGCCAGGAGGTGCTGGTCGTGCTGGCCGCGCCGTTCGCGGTGCTCGCGGTGATGGGACTGGCCGGTCGGCCGCGCACGGCACCGGAGGTGTCCGCGCGCCTCGACCACTTCCACCTCCACGAGGGCCAGGCCACGACCTCGCGCCTGCTCGTCGACGACCTCGCGGGGGTCGAGCACGTCACCCGGGTCGCCGCGTCGGCCCCGCACGTGGCGACCCGGCCCCGTCACGGCGCCGCGGGCAGCCTGGTCGTCGAGGGGCTGCCGACCGTGGTCTCCAGCCCTCGACGGTGGGGCCGCCGGGCCATCGGCGCCGAGCGCGTCGCGCTGACCTCCGCGTGGGCCGGGTGGCGGTGGGGGCCCCTCGACCTGCCCGAGCACGGCTTCCACGTGCTGCCCCAGACGGCGCCGTACGACAGCCGCGCGGAGGTGCCGCAGCCCGACGGCCTCGTCGGCCGGCACCGGTCGCGGCGCATCGGCAGCGGGATGGAGTTCGAGGGCATCCGGCACTTCGCCGCGGGGGACCGGCTCAAGCGGATCAACTGGCCGGTCTCGCTGCGCACGGGCGAGCTGCACGTCGTCACGACGCGGGCCGAGCAGGACGCGGGCGTGTGGATCGTCGTCGACGGCCTGCGCGACATCGGCGTCTCCGGCGGCATCGACGGGGAGCCCAGCACGCTCGACCTGACGGTGCGAGCAGCCGCCGCGCTCGCGGAGCACCACGTGCGCACGGGTGACCGTGTCGGCATGCTCGTCGTGGCGGCCGACGGCGCCCGGGTGCCGCTGGGGTCGGGGTCGCGCCACCTCCACCGCCTTCGGGGCACCCTCGCACGGATCCGGCCGGAGGCGCGCAGCATCGCGCCCGAGCGCCTCGACCTGGGCGCCGGCGCGGGCAGCGTCGTCTACGTCCTGTCGCCGATGTTCTTCACCCCCCTCGTCACCGCGACCGCGAGCCTGCAGCGCACCGGCGCGTCGGTCGTCGTGATCGACACGATCGGCGAGGCGATGACCGCCGGCGCCGACCGACGTGCCCTGCCCTCCCTGGCGGCCCGGATGCAGAGGGTGGAGCGCGACGACCGGCTCCGGCGCCTCGCCGCGCTCGGGACCCCGGTCGTTCCCTGGCGGGGTCCCGGGACCCTCGACACCGTGCTCCGG
The DNA here is from genome assembly GCA_964503015.1 of uncultured Nocardioides sp. Classification (GTDB taxonomy): domain Bacteria; phylum Actinomycetota; class Actinomycetes; order Propionibacteriales; family Nocardioidaceae; genus Nocardioides. Next base: position 9,273 of record CAZDAO010000095.1, read on the forward strand.
CAGCTCGCACGCCGCGGCGAGGTGCCCAAGGTGCGTGCGTGATGGCGCCCGTCGGGAGGTGGCGCCGTCCCGGCGTCACCCTGCCCGTGATCCTGCTGCAGGGTCTCGTCCTCGTGCAGCCCTGCGTGGCGCTCGGCCTCGCGCTGCCGGAGAGGCCGCACTGGGCCGTGCTCATCGGGGTGCCCGTGAGCGCCGCTGTGTGGTCCCGCGCTCCCGACCACGCTGTGGGGATCGTCCCGCTCGCCCTCGTCGGTGGCTGGTGGGCTGCGCACGGCACCGTCGACTGGAAGGTGCTCGTGGTCGCCGTGCTCCTGCTCGGCGCACACGTGGCCGCGACCCTGCTCTCCTACGGTCCCGCGACGCTCGCGGTGGGCCGACGCCTGGCCCGGCTCTGGACCGGGCGGGCGCTCCTCGCCCTGGTGCCGACGCCGCTCGCGTGGCTGGCCGTGCGGGAGCTCGACCCCGGTTGGGCGCCCCCAGGGCTCTGGCTCGTCACCGGCGCAGTGACCGTCGTGCTGCTGCTGGTCACCGCCCGGCTCACCCGGTCCGAGCCCGCATGACCACCGCCGAGGAGCGCGAGCTCTACGTCGAGCTGGTGCTGCAGTGCGCGGAGTCGGTCCCGCGCGGCCGGGTGACGACCTACGGCGCGATCGCGGACGTGGTCGGCGCCCGGCTCGGCCGCGGCGGGCCGCGGCTCGTCGGCAACGTGATGGCCCAGCACGGCGGCGCCGTCGCGTGGTGGCGGGTGGTGCGCGCCGACGGGTCGCTGCCCCCCTCGCACGACGACGAGGCGCGGCAGGCCTACTTCGAGGAGGGCACCCCGCTGCGGCCGAGCGGGGCCGTGGACCTGGGACGCGCGTTCTGGCAGCCGCGGCTCGGGGCAGAATGACCGCCATGCTCTACACGGTCGCGCACGGCGTCATCCCTCCGCTCGCCCGTGCCGTGTGGCGCCCCCAGGTCGAGGGACTGCACCACGTCCCCGACCGCGGACCGGTCATCGTGGCCAGCAACCACCTGTCGTTCTTCGACAGCGTGGTGATCCCGGTCGTGGTCCCGCGCAAGGTGGTCTTCCTCGCGAAGTCCGACTACTTCACTGGCACCGGCT
>CAZDAO010000096.1:0-10318 GCA_964503015.1 uncultured Nocardioides sp.
ATCTTCGACCCGGACAAGACCTTGACGTTTGCCATCACTCGCTCCTGTTCTGTTGATTCGTGGCGAACATCGCGAGCTCGGATGTAATCACTTTCAGGTAGGCGGCGAGGTTCTGCTCCGCTACGCGCGTCTCGTCCCGCGCGCGCTTCGCCTCCGCGGCCGGAGCGTTGCAGCCAGCCGCAACCCCTTCCTTGAAGTGGGCGGTTGCGACACGAGCGCAGAGGGTTTCGATCTTGCGTCGTTCCGTGAGCGTCATCACTCGCCGCATCAGACGACCGCCTCGGTGCACAGGGCCGCGTATGCGGCGTCGTCGGCTACGGACCAGAAGGCTGTGGTCAGCGACCGTAGTTCACCCGCGAGGCGATTATCTCCTGTACCGCATCGAACTCCGCTTCGGCGGCTTTGATCCGCTCGAGTTCCTCGTCGGTGAACTCGGCTTCCCGCCGTCCATACGTTTGGCTGAGCGTCCAGTACGGGTACAGCTCTTCCCAGTCGACGAATCTCGTAGGCATGCTGAGATCCTTTCATGCTTGCCCCCGCGGCGGTGTTGGCTACGGACCAGAAGGTTAGGGGTTCGAGTCCCTTCGGGCGCGCGACATCCGACATACGCCCTCGTCCCATCGGGACGGGGGCGTATTCGCTTCCCGGCAGAAGCTCGGTGACCGGCACGTCGAGGAACTTGCACGTCGCAAGCAGCTCGTCGAGGGTCCAGGAGCGCTTGCCGAGGATCTTCCGGCTCACTGACGTCTGGGTCGTCCCCAGCACGTCGGCTAGCTCCTGCTGCTGAATCCCACGCCGGCGAAGAAGGATATGGACCTTCTCGCCGGTGATCTCATCTGCGTTCATGTGGGCCACTATAGACCAAAGTGGTTACGACACGCCAGAGGCGCGGTCCTAGACTCACTAACCAATCCGGTCTACAGTGACCTGTATGGACAGCCCGAATCGGTCACTACTGACCACGGCCGAGGCAGCAGACATCCTCGGCGTGGAGCGACGCACCCTCATCCGCATGGCCGAGAACGGCGTCGTCGAGGCGATCCGCCCCTACCCGCGCGCTCAGCGTCGCTATCGCCGTGAGGACATCGAAGCGATCGTCGGGCCGCGCTCATGAGCCACGAGGCCCAGTCCTGGGCGTCCACGCTCCCGCTCAAAGTCTGCGGGCACGCGGCACGCTGCGTCCTCGACATCCTCTCCGAGCGTGTCGACCCGTACGGGTACGGGGCATGGCCGTCGATCAAGAGCATGGCTAAGTCGCTCGAGTGCTCGCCTCGTACCGTGCAGCGCGCGCTCCGCGAGCTCATCGACGCCGGCCTCATCCGCGAGGGTGACCAGTCGCAGACGTCGCACTTGCAGTATCGGCCGACTGTCTACGACGTCCTCACCCCGGCCCTTCAGTACATCGAAAGCAAGGGGCGACACATCATGTCACCCCTGCCTCAGTCCAGGGGTGACATCTCAGGTCTCGCAGGGGTGACAACTGATGTCGCATAAACCACCCATGAACCACCCAGTTAAGACACCCTGCATCGCTTACGTACTCAACCGCGCGGGAAAGCGCGATGAATCAAACCGTGTGGGTGTTCTCGACCTGAGCCCGCGTAGCAGCTCGCTCCACACGGCGGTGGTGCTCGGTGAGCGCGGACAGGATCGCGCCACGCACCACGAAGAACAGCACTGCCATGGACACGGCTACTGCGCCGAGGGCGATAAGGGTCTGGATTCCGAGGTAATCGTTCATGGCGCACAGCGTACAGGCGGTGACTCATGAGCACAGGCGGTCCTGGGCACAAGCACAGCTTCGACCCGATCAGCGGATGGTGCGCATTCTGCAACCTCCGCGACGACAACCGACTACTCGGCAAGGGCGGCGACGTATACCAGCCCGGCCGCACCTACAGCCTCGAGGAACTCGAGCAGTACCGACAGAAAGCGAGCGCACGATGAAGTACCGCACCACACACCCGTCCCGCTACTACGAGCGACAGACGCTCACCAAAGAGCCTGTACGGCTCGAGTACCCTGCGACGTCGGACTATGAAGCCATAGCCGTCATCCTCGGCGTTGCAGTGTTCGGCTTCGCCCTCGGCATGGTCGTCGTCGCATCCTGGGCAGGAGTGCTGCTGTGATGATGTGCGCAGCACTCGGCATCGCCGACGAACAGCAACAGTCACCCACCATCGCCGCCGTGCGCGCACTGACGGATCTCGTCGACACGGCCCGAGCGACCCGCGATCGGGCACTCGTCAAGCACCGCCGAGAGATTGCCAACCGATGCCAGGTCATCGCCTCGCAGCTCGACGCCACACGAACCCGACTCGTGCAAGACGGCGACGACTACATCGCCACAGCCTGGGCCTACGTCGACGCCGGCCGCGTCGCCCTCCGCAACTACGCATTGGTCCTCGCATGAAGTTCAAGGTAGAGCGCTGCCTCGAGTGCGCGCGCGCATGGGTCGTGCTAGACCCACACGGCCGAGTCGTCTACGAAACCACCGTGTGGGCGTGGGCGGTCGACGACGCGATCGCACGCTACAGCGTCGAAGCAGATCGCAAGATCAGAGCTCTCGTGTCATGACCCGCAAGCACCAGTCACCCGAGTACCAGCGCAACGCACGCATCGTGCGCCAGCGAGTACGCGCTATGCACGCACAGTCACGCGCCGCCGTGTGCTGGCGAGGCGGCGGTGCCATCATGCCCGGCACACCCTACGACGTCGGCCACCTACCCGGCGCACGCGGCCACGCACTGCACGAACTCGCACCCGAGCACCGCCACCGCTGGCCCGGCTGCTGCGACGGCAACCGACGCGAGGGCGGACGAGTCGGAGCCATGCTCACCAACCGCACACCCGCGAAGATCGTGCACAATGACGGGAATGTACAGTCATGGCCGGTCTGATCGTGCAAGATGAACAGATGAGCGAGACGTTTTTGAGCAACCCGCCCACAACTCCCGCCCTTGGCAGCGAAGTCTCTCTCTCAGACGAGCCCTACCTGAGCACCCTTCCCGAACCGGTTCGGACCCACCCTCTCCTGGGCGCTGAGGCGTGGCATGAACTGCGCGATTCGGGGCGATCTCCGCTGACCGTGACGGATCTCGTCACGACTCTCGAGAGTCGGGCTGAGTTTCTCGTTGGCGCGTGGCTCATCGACCGGATCGTCCCGCCCGGTTTGGGCGGCAGTCTCCTGGGCAACCTGCAACCGCAGATGCTGCTAGAGGCAGACATCCTTAACGCCGGCCGCAAGCTCAACGCGGTCCTCGAGCCGCGGCGATCGTCGAAGACGACCTCGCTGTGGTGTGTGCTGCTCGGTCGCTGCTATCTCCGGCCCGTGCACATGGCCGGGTTCAGCATGCTCACCACAGCGAAGAAGACCACAGAGCGGTTCCGGCTCGACGTGTTCGGGCCGATCTCCCGACAGTGGCCCGACCCAAAAACCCGTCCGGTCAAGCTCATCAACTCCAACGGGTTCGAGCGCGTCGAGTTCGACAACGGCTCCGTGCTCGCCATCCTCTCACCCGAGGGCGACGCCATCCGCTCCGGCGCCTACGACACCCTCGTCCTCGACGAGGGCGGCGAAGCCGACCCAGTGAAGTGGGGCGACGTCATCGCTTCTGTGCTACCCGCATTCGACACCCGCGGCCCCGGCGCACAGCTCATCATCGCCGGCACAGGCGGCAAGTACCGCGAGGGCTCCTACTTCTGGTCCGCGCTGCACAGCGACAAGGCCGGCGTCCTCCGCTTCGGCGTCCACGACGACATCGACGAAGCCGAACTGCAAACGTGGGACACCGTTGGCCCGGTCGTCGACCGCATCCACCCCGGCCTCGACGGGCTCACCAACCTCGACACCATCGAGGACAACTTCTACGGCCTCGGCTGGGAACTGTTCGCCCGCGAGTACCTCGGCCACTTCGGACACGACGTCTCCGCCTCGACCGCGATCCCGCACCGCACCTGGGCACACACCCTCGAGCTCGGCGACGTCCCCACAGGCATCATCCCCGGCTCGCTCGCCCTCGCCGTCCACCCAGGCGGACTATGGGCCTCCATCGTCGTCGCCTGGCACCTGAACGACGGCCCTGCCGACCTCGCCTCCGCAGCATGGGCTCTCGACGGAGAAGCAGACGACCGGCCCCCGCAGATCGGCTTCAAGGTCGTCCACCATCAGGCCGGCAACGACCGGCTCCCCGAAGTGCTGTTTAAGCTCTCCCGCGCCTACCGACTCCCCATCGTGCACGACGACCAGCCCCAGGAGAAGGCCGTCATCCAGGAGCTACAGTCCCGCGCCCGACCCCGGCCACGCGCGCAACTGGTCCGCTTCGGAGACAAGGGCGTCGCGCACACCAAGTTCCTCAACGGGCTCAAGCACAAGCGGCTCGTCCACTGGGCGCAAGCACCGCTCGACCAGGCCGCGCGGATCGCCGTCACCCGCATGGCCGGCAAGACCCGGCTGCTCGGCATTCCCGACACCGACGCAACGGCCGACACCACACCGCTCGAGGCCGCAGCCCTCGCCGTCCACTACCTCCCCGACCAGCGGAAGACAGTCAGCGCGATTGTTGTGGACTAGGCACAACACGCCGCGCGGACTGTTGTAGGAAAGACACAATGTGGTGTTAATCTGTGCGCATGGGTGCACTCGATCTCTGGCGGTCCATCAGCCGCTCACCGATCGTCGAACCACGCCCCGATGGTGTCACCGGCCTCTGGTGGCAGCAGCCGCAGAATAACCTCACCCAGATCGTCATCGACGACATCTTCGGTGACATCCCCGAGCTGATCGACCGCACCACGGCCATGAAGGTGCCGGCCGTGTCCCGCGGGCGCAACCTGCTCGTCGGGGCGATCTCCGACCTTCCCCTCGTCGCCTACCGCGATCAGGAGCGTCTCGACCCGCAACCCACCTGGGCGTACAGGTCGGACCTCATGGCCCCGTGGCACCGTATGGCGTTCACGATTGACGACCTGATCTTCCACGACTGCTCCCTGTGGGCACGACGGAACGGCGCAGACGGCTTCCCCGTTGACGTCTGGCGCATCCCGATCGAGGCGTGGAGCGTCGACGACCAGAACCGTATCCTGGTCCGCGACGACAGTGGTGTCCTCCGCCCGGTGGATGACTCCGAAGTCATCTACTTCCCTGGTCCGGGCGGGGGACTCCTCACTGACGGGCGCGACACGATCCGCGGCGCGCGTGCGATCGAACGCGCATGGGTCGCCCGCACGCGAACCCCGATCCCGCCGACCCTGTTCGTGCAGAAGGAGCAGGGCGACGCCACGGAAGACGAGATCAAGGCGCTCGTGAAGGCGTGGGCCACCGCCCGCACCAACCCGGACACGGCCGGCACCGCCTACGTCCCCTATGGCCTCGAGCCCATGTTTCCCACCGTCGCCGATGACTCCCAAATGTTCATCGAGGGCCGAAACGCCGTCCGCCTCGACATCGCCAACCTGCTCAACATCCCCGCTTCTCTGCTCGACGGATCGACCGCGACCGCCTCACTGACCTACGTGACCACCGAGGGCCAGAAGTCGTCGTTCCACGAGCAGAGCCTCCGTTACTGGACTGCCCCCATCGAAGCCCGCCTGTCAATGGACGACATCGTGCCGCGTGGGCAGCGAGTCCGGTTCGACATCACCTACCTCACGCAGGTCGCACCGACCGGCGAACCAGGAGAGGACTAACCCGTGGGTGAACTGTTCGCAAACGTCGAAGACCGAACCATCAAGGGACTCCTGCTGCCCTACGGCGAAGCATCCCGCACCAACCTGACCGGCACCGAGCCGATCGCGTTCAGCAAAGGCACCGTCACCGTCCCCCGCGACGTCACCATGGTCGGCCTCAACCTGAACCACGACCGCTTCACCTGGGCCGGCCGCGTCACCGAGCTCGAAGACACCGACGCAGGCATGGTCGCGACGTTCAAGGTCGCCGACACCGACGAGGGCGACGAAGCCCTCGCCGCCGTCGCAGCAGGACGCCTCACCAAGCTCAGCGCCGAGGTCGTCAAGCTCGTCCGCGACGGCGCGAAGGCCGTGAGCGCGAAGCTCACCGGGGCTGCGCTCGTCGACGAGGGCGCATTCGCGTCCGCCGCACTGTTCGCCCTCGGCACCGTCGAGGAAATCGAAACCGAGCCCGCACCCGCGGACCCGGAAACGCCGGAAGAGCCGGCAGAAGAAGAGGAAGAGGAAACCGTGCCCGAAGCACAGATCCCCACCGGCCTCCCGGCTCGCGAGCCGGTCGCCGTGGTGGAGAAGAAGACGCCCACCAAGGGCGAGATGTTCGCCGCGATCGAAGCGTCCTACCGAGGCCAGGCCACCGACGAGCAGTTCGCTCTCGTCCGCCAGGGACTCACCGGCCGCGCGCTGTTCGCCCTCAACGACGTCGACTACGACGGCACCAACGGTGTCGGCGCGAAGATGACGCCCACCGACTGGATCGGTGAAGTGCAGGGCGTCCCCTACCAGCAGCGCTACGTCGGCCTGTTCGGACAGCGCGACCTCCGCGCCCTGAACATGTCCGGCTGGAAGTGGAACGTCAAGCCGGCCGGTGCCGCCTGGACGGGCAACAAGGACGCGATCTCGTCCAACACTCCCACCATCACCCCCGTCACCGAAGCCGCGTCCCGGTGGGCCGGTGGACACGACATCGCCCGCGAGCACATCGACTTCAACACGCCCGGCTTCTTCGAGGCGTACAACGCAGCCATGCGGGAGTCGTTCGACCGGTGGCTCGACACCACCGTGGTGCTCACCGAGGCACTCGCCGGCGCGACCGACCTCGAGGCCAGCAACCCCAGCGGCCTCGACATCGGCGTGGGACTGTCCGCGATCATCGACGGCGCAGCGTCGATCGTCGCGGCCGGGCTCACCCCGACCGCTGCCGTCGTGTCGCCCGAACTGTGGGTGTCGATCGCGAAGACCCCCTCGAGCGACGTGCTCGGCTACCTCAACGCGCAGATGTCGCTCACAGGTGAGGGGAGCCTCGACGGGTTCCGCATCATCCCCGCGGGTGCCGGGCAGCTCACCGAGGGCCACGTCCTCGTCGTCGCCCGCGACGCCGCCGACGTCTACACCCTCCCCGGATCTCCGATCCGCGCCGAGGCGCAGAACATCGCCAACGGTGGCCTCGACGTCGGCTTCTTCGGCTACGGCGGGTTCCTCATCAAGAACGCGGCCGGCATCGTCGACGTCGCGCCGTACACCCCGTAAGGAGCAGTCATGGCCGGCACCGGATACGACGAGGAGTACCGCAACGCGCGGTACACCCACCTGGACGGCGAAGTGGAGCAGGCCAAGGCCCGCGTCACCGAGCTCGAGGCGCAGCGCGACCGCTACGCCGCCCCCAAGAAGTCCACCAGCAAGAAGAGCGACTGAGATAGGCGTAGGCGAGCATGGCCTGGCACACCCCCGAAAGCGCGCGCGAGCAGTGGCCCGACGCGCCGCTCGACGACGAGCAGCTCCAAGAGCTTCTCGACGTCGCCAAGGATGCCGTGCTCGCCTACGCCCCAGTCCTCGACTTCCCCGACGTCCCGCCGACGAACTACCGGGTAGCGCAGCTCACACAGACGAAGAACCTGTGGAACGGTTCCTACGCTTCCCCGTCCGGTGATCTCGACGGCGGGTCGTTCGGGCTCACCACGTTCCCCCTCGACTGGCAGGTGAAGCAGATGCTTCGCCCCCGCTCCGTGTTCGGGGGTCCGGTCGGATGAGCGCCCGCACTCTCGTCCTCGACGCGCTCAACGAGATCGTCGACACCACCCCCGGCCTCGAAGAACTCCAAGGCCGTGTCGTCCGCGCCGCCCGCGGCATCGGCGAACTCGACCGGGCGGCGCTGCTCGTCAAGACCGGGCAGTACGCACCGACACCTGCAGCACCCACCCGCAACGTCACCTGGACCTGCACCGCCGTGCTCGTCAGCAAATACCGCGACCAGGAGCGGGCCGAAGACGACCTCGAAACCATGCTCGAGGCGCTCACCCCGAAACTTCTCACCCACTCCATGAAGTGGACCAGCGCCGAGCTCACCGCGTTCGACGACGACCAGCACCTGTCCCTCGACATCGCCATCGAGGCGATCTTCCAGAAGGAGTAACCATGGCATTCCAGCCCTTCATGCTCGGCAACGCCGCGCTGACCCTCGACGGCGACGCCTACGAGGGGCAGATCAGCGGTGCCGTGTTCACGCCCACCAACTCGACGGTCCCGTGGACCGCGATAGACGGCACCACGTTCAGCTTCACCACGCCCTCGACGTGGACGCTGGACCTCACCTACGCGCAGGACTGGGACGAGGCGACCGCTCTCGCCCGCTACCTGCACACGGCCGAGGGGTCCACGGTGGTCGCCGTGTTCGAGCCGGTCGACGGTGGCCCGACCGTGACCGCGAACGTCAGCATCGCGCCCGGCGCGATCGGCTCCGCCGACGTCACCACCGTCGCCGGCTCGACGGTCAGCCTCGGCTCGACCAAGCCCGTCCTCGGCGCAGTAACCCCGTAGTCATGCGGCTCGACGTTCGCGGCAGCGACGCGCTCCGCGACGTCGTGCTCGCCATCAACCAGTCCGACCGGGAAGTGCAACGCGCCATCCGCACGTACACGAAGGCGGAGCTCACCCGACCATGGATGCAGGCTATCGGCGAACAGGTCAACACGAAGGTAGAGGGCCGCGTGATCGCTGCCACCGCCACGATCTCCGTGTCGAACCAGAACATCCGCATCCAGTCCGCCGCGAAAGGCCGGAAGCTCAGCGGCGGGCTCAACCCCAAGGTCGATTACCCGGTTGTCGAGTATGGCGCGGACCGGAGCCAGACCACCCGATACCGGCGCAAGGGCCGCAACGGCGGAACGCACAACGTGAAGCGGCACACATACATCCAGTTCCGTCCGCGGAACAAGCGCGGCTATGTGTTCGGCCCGGCTGCGAAAGAGATGATCCCTCGCCTTGCGTCGCTGTGGGTGCAGTGCGTGGTCAAGGTCTACGGCGACATCTTTGACGGGAAGGCACCGTAATGGCGCTCAAACTTGACATTCTCGCCAACACCCGCCAGGTCGTCTCCGAAATGAAGAAGGCCGGCGCATCCGTCGAAGACGTCACCGACGCCCTCGACGACATGGCACGCGACGGCAAGCAGGACGGCGACAAGCTCGAACGCACCTTCAAGGATCTCGCCCGTGAAGCGAAACGAGCCGACAAAGCCGTCGAGAACATCGGCGGTCGCGGTGGCGGGTTCGCCAAGGCCGGGGCCGCCTCGGGCGAGTTCAAGGACGAAGCCCTCGCCAACTTCTCCGAAGTGACATCCAGCTTCGACGGGTCGATGGAATCCATCGGCGAACTCGCACAGGGCACTCTCGGTGGTGTTGCCGCGAACCTTCCCGGCATCGGTATTGCGGCCGGTGTCGCCGCCATCGGTGTCGGCGCGATCACGACCCGGCTCACCGAGCTCGGCGAAGAGAACAAGCGCATCAAGGAAGGCATCATAGCCGACGCGATCGAGCTCGGTGACGCCCTCGACAAGGAAGCGGTGGACGCGCGGGTGCGCGACATCCTCGGCACGGAGAACACTCGCAAGCAGGCCGAACTGCTCGCCGAGATTCTGAAGGTGAGCGTGGGCGAGGCGGCACTCATCATGGCCGGAGACGTGGAGTCTGCCGGGACCACCATCGAAGAAGTCATGGACCGGGTGAACAACGCATCCGGCAACGTGAACTATGACACCTGGATCGACCTGAAAAACACCATCGACTCCACCACAGGCGCACTCACCGCCGCCGAGGAAGCCGCAAACGCTGTCGCCGAGGCTGACCGTCGCACCGCCGAGTCAGCGAAGCAGAACCAGGCCACCGTGCGCGATGAAGTCGGCAAGACGAAGCTCGCGCTCGACGCTCTTACGCAAATCCCTCGAGACATCCGCCTCAGGGTCCAGGTCGATGACACTCAGTTGAAGGATCTAGAGACCCGCGCAGCCAATGGTCTAAAAGTTGCCGTCACTGGCACACTGGCCGGAAAGTTCTGGGAATGACGACGATCACCCGCTACCCGCCCACCGCGACCACACCACAGGCACGCAACCGGTCCACGAACCCGTCGATGCTTACCGGGTCGCTGGCGAACTGGGCGACCTCTACCGGGGCCGGGTCGATGGCGTACTCGAGCGCGGTGGGTTCGTCGCTGCGGTTCACAACCAGCGCGTCGGGAAACGCCGTGGTGGAGCAGATCGTCCCCGCCTCGCCGGGTGAAGTGTTCTCGCTGAGCGTGGACATCCAGCCGTTCACGACCGCGCGGACGGGACTGCTGCGCGTCTACTTCCTCGACG
>CAZDAO010000097.1:0-10289 GCA_964503015.1 uncultured Nocardioides sp.
CGGGCGACGCACGGCCGTTGGAGGAGGTCGTGCGCGGTCTCGCCGACGCCGCCTACTCCCGGGTCGACATGGTCGAGCGCCGCGGCGAGTTCGCGGTGCGCGGCGGGATCGTCGACGTCTTCCCGCCGACCGAGGAGCACCCGCTGCGCGTCGAGTTCTGGGGCGACGACGTCGAGGAGATCCGCGCCTTCGCGGTGGCCGACCAGCGCACGCTCGAGAAGGTGGAGCGGCTCTGGGCGCCGCCGTGCCGCGAGCTGCTGCTCACCGACGACGTACGCCGTCGCGCGGCCGAGCTCGGCCAGGCGCACCCGCAGCTGCTCGAGCTCACCGACAAGATGGCGGCCGGCATCGCCGTCGAGGGCATGGAGTCGCTCGCGCCGGTCCTGGTCGACGGCATGGAGCTCCTCGTCGACCTGATGCCCGCCGGCACGACCGTGCTGGTCCTCGACCCCGAGCGCGCCCGCACCCGCGCCCACGACCTCGTGGCGACGAGCGAGGAGTTCCTCGGCGCCTCGTGGGCGGCCGCCGCCGGCGGTGGCACGGCGCCGATCGACCTCGGTGCGGCGTCCTACCGCGAGATCGCCGACGTCCGGCTCCACGCGCTGGGCCTCGGCCACGCATGGTGGACGGTCAGCCCGTTCGGCACCGACATCGACGAGGAGTCGGTCACCCTGCCGGTCAACCCGGCCGAGGCCTACCGCGGCGACCTGCAGAAGGCGGTCGACGACATCCGCGGCTGGGTCACCGAGGGTGTCGAGGTGGCGGTCGTGCACGCCGGCCACGGCCCGGCCGAGCGCTTCGTGGAGCTGCTGGGCGAGAACGACATCGCCGCCCGGCTCGTCGAGGAGGGTGAGCCGGCGGGCCCCAACGTCGTCACGGTCACCTGCGGGCACCTCGTGCACGGCCTGGTCGACGAGGAGGCGCGGGTCGCGATCGTCACCGGCGACGACCTGTCGGGACAGAAGGCCTCGACCCGCGACATGCGGCGGATGCCGACCCGGCGCAAGCGCCAGATCGACCCGCTCGAGCTCAAGGCCGGCGACTACGTCGTGCACGAGCAGCACGGCGTGGGTCGCTTCGTGGAGATGAAGCAGCGCGAGATCGGCGGCGCGGTCCGCGAGTACCTCGTCCTCGAGTACGGCGCCAGCAAGCGTGGTGGCCCCAACGACATGCTCTACGTCCCGGCCGACACCCTCGACCAGGTCACCCGCTACGTCGGTGGCGAGAACCCCAGCCTCGACCGGCTCGGCGGTGGCGACTGGACCAAGCGCAAGAACAAGGCGCGCCGCGCGGTCCGCGAGATCGCCGCCGAGCTGATCAAGCTCTACGCCGCCCGCCAGGCCACCCAGGGCCACGCCTACGGTCCGGACACCCCGTGGCAGCGCGAGCTCGAGGACGCCTTCCCGTTCACCGAGACCGTCGACCAGCTGACCACCGTCGACGAGGTGAAGGCCGACATGCGCAGCGTCGTGCCGATGGACCGCCTCGTGTGCGGCGACGTCGGCTACGGCAAGACCGAGATCGCCATCCGCGCCGCCTTCAAGGCCGTGCAGGACGGCAAGCAGGTCGCGGTGCTGGTGCCGACGACGCTGCTGGTGACCCAGCACATGTCGACGTTCTCGGAGCGGATGTCGGGCTTCCCGGTCGTGGTCAAGGGGCTCTCCCGCTTCCAGACCGAGAAGGAGGCCAAGGAGGTCATCGCCGGCCTCGCCGACGGCTCGGTCGACATCGTGGTCGGCACCCACCGCCTGCTCAACCCCGACATCAAGGTGAAGGACCTCGGGCTGATCATCGTCGACGAGGAGCAGCGCTTCGGCGTCGAGCACAAGGAGCAGATGAAGCGGATGCGCACGTCCGTCGACGTGCTGTCGATGAGCGCGACGCCGATCCCGCGCACGCTCGAGATGGCGGTCACCGGCATCCGCGAGATGTCCACGATCACCACCCCGCCCGAGGAGCGGCACCCGGTCCTCACCTACGTCGGCGCCTACGAGGACCGCCAGGTGGTGGCCGCGGTCCGCCGCGAGCTGCTGCGCGAGGGGCAGGTCTTCTACATCCACAACCGGGTGCAGTCGATCGAGAAGGCGGCCGCGCGGATCCGCGAGCTGGTGCCCGAGGCGCGGGTCGCCACGGCCCACGGCCAGATGGGTGAGCACGCGCTGGAGCAGGTGATGCTCGACTTCTGGGAGAAGCGCTTCGACGTGCTGGTGTGCACCACCATCGTGGAGAGCGGCCTCGACGTGTCCAACGCCAACACCATGATCATCGAGCGCTCCGACACCCTGGGCCTGTCCCAGCTGCACCAGCTGCGGGGTCGGGTCGGTCGCTCCCGCGAGCGCGCCTACGCCTACTTCCTCTACCCGGCCGAGAAGCCGCTCACCGAGACCGCGCACGAGCGGCTGGCCACCCTGGCCCAGCACTCCGACCTCGGTGGCGGCATGGCGATCGCGATGAAGGACCTCGAGATCCGCGGCGCCGGCAACCTGCTCGGCGGCGAGCAGTCCGGCCACATCGCCGATGTCGGCTTCGACCTCTACGTCCGGCTCGTCGGCGAGGCGGTGGCCGACTTCAAGGGCGGCGCGGACGAGGAGCTCGCGGAGGTCCGCATCGAGCTGCCGGTCGACGCCCACCTGCCCCACGACTACATCCCGAGCGAGCGGCTGCGGCTGGAGATCTACAAGCGCCTCGCCGAGGTGCGCCTCGACGGCGACGTCGACCAGATCCGTGAGGAGCTCCTCGACCGCTACGGCCCGCCGCCGGAGGTCGTGGAGTCGCTGCTGTTCGTCGCCCGCTTCCGCGCCCGGTGCCGCCAGGCAGGCGTGCGCGAGGTGACGGTGGCGGGCAAGTACGTCAGGTTCGCGCCGGTCGACCTGCCCGAGTCCCGCGTCGTACGGCTCCAGCGGCTGCATCCGCGCAGCGTCGTCAAGGCGCCGGTCAGTACGATCCTCGTGCCGCGGCCGCAGACGGCCGGCTTCCCCGTGCAGCCGGTGGCCGGGGTCGCTTTGCTTGAATGGGCGCGCGGCGTGATCGACGAGGTGATCGACCCGCCCGCCCCCGCAGCACCGACCAAGGAGTAGACCGTGAGCAAGACCCGCCTGATGACGGCCGCGACGCTGGGCGTCGCGGGCCTGCTGCTGACCGGCTGCGGCAGTGCCTCGCCGGGCGTGGCGGTCCAGGTCGGCGACGAGCAGCTCTCCGTGCGCGAGGTCGACACGGCGGCGCGCGAGATGTGCACCGCGCTCGGCGACCAGTTCGAGGCGCAGAGCACCGTCTTGCCGATGAGCTTCATCCGCCAGGGCACGGTGCAGCTGATGACGCTGCGCACGCAGGCCATGCAGGTCGCCGACGACTACGGCCTCGAGCCGGGCTCGAGCTACCGCAACGACGTGGCGCAGCGTCGTCGTACGGCCGCGTCCATGCCGGAGGACGTGCGGGAGACCTACGTCGAGCTCACCTCGGCCAACGCGCTCGCCAGCGACATCGTCGACCAGGTCGGCGCGATCGTCCTCGAGGAGCGTGGCGTCACCGACCCCACGACCGAGCAGGTCACCCAGGCCGGCGTCGACGTGTTCAACCAGTGGCCCGACGCCAACGGCATCGAGATCGATCCGCGCTACGGCCTCGAGAGCATCGACGGCGTGCTGACGCCGGTCGACACCAACACCTCGGTAGCGGTCGGCCAGACCGCCAAGGACGGGCTCAAGACCGAGCCCGACGCGGCGTTCGCCAGGACGCTGCCGCTGACCCACCGCTGCGGCTGATGACCGAGGGCTCGGCCCTGGAGGCGTTCGCCGAGCAGATGCGCGTGCTGCGCCGTGAGTGCGCGTGGAAGCGGGAGCAGACGCACACCTCGCTGATCCCGTTCGTCCGCGAGGAGGCCGAGGAGGTCGTCGAGGCGATCGAGTCCGGCGACCCGGCCGCGTTGTGCGACGAGCTGGGCGACCTGTTGCTGCAGGTGGTGATCCACGCGGTGATCGCCGAGGAGGCGGGCGACTTCACGCTCGACGACGTCGCCCGCGGGGTGATCGCGAAGATGGAGCGTCGCAACCCCCACGTCTTCGGCGACGCGGTCGCCACCGACGCCGCCGAGGTGCTGCGGCTCTGGAACGCGGCGAAGGCGGCCGAGAAGGCCGAGAAGGCCGGTGACGCGTCGCGGCGCCGGTCGGGGGACGACGCGCAGGTGTGACGACGGGCCACGGCGGGTAGTGAGGGGACAATCCACTCAGACGGGGGTCCCCAGATGTCCAGCCACTCCACCTCGCGCGTCCCCGCGCGACTCGCCCGCGGTCGACTCGCCGCCGTCGGCACCGCAGCCGCGGCGCTGACCCTCGGCCTGCTGCCGTCCGCGTCGTCGACCGCACCCGCGCCCGGCCGTACGTCCTCGGTGGCCGCTGCGCCGCCCTCCCTGGTCGTCGAGGTCGCTCCCACCCTGGTCGACGGCGTGCGGCGCGGGGTCGTCGGCACCCACCTGCGCGTGCGCCTGCGCGAGGCGGTGCTGCCGGACGTCGCCACCGGCCAGCGCCTCGCGCTGCCGATCGCCGGCCGAGCGCGACAGGTCACGATCGACCGGACCGAGAGCCGCGGACGCGTGCGGTCGTGGGCGGGTGCGCTGGTCGGCGTCCCGCTCAGCTCCTTCTCGCTCGTCCGGGCCGGCGACACCTACCGCGGCTCCCTGGTCTCGCCGTCGGGCATCTACTCGCTCGTCGCCGCCGAGGGCGGTGACTACTGGTGGTCGGAGGTCGAGCCGCGGCGACTCGCCGAGGGCGCCGAGGAGGGGCCGGACACGGTGACGTCGTCCGACGACCACCGACAGCCCGCCGCCGGCGACGCGCGGGCCAGGCGCCGGGCGAAGATCAACGTGCTGTTCGGCTACACCAAGGCCGTCAAGGCCGAGGCGGGCAGCAAGGCCCAGCTCAAGGCATCGGCCGCCCTCGTGGTGGCGCAGACCAACGAGGCATTCCGCAACTCCGGTCTCAAGGTGAAGCTGCGCTACAAGGGCCTGGTCAGGGCGCGGGGGACGGAGAGCGGCAACGCCCTCAAGGACCTTCGCCGCCTCTACAAGCCCCGTGACGGCCGGTTCGACAACCTGCACAAGGCGCGCCGCAAGAAGCGGGCCGACCTCGTCCACACGTTCACGACCGGTTCGCAGTACGAGCTGTGCGGCGCGGGCAACCTGCCTCTCTCGGTCCGCGGGACCCACCGGGCCCTCGCCTTCTCGACCAGCTTCTACAGCTGCATGCCCTACCTCGTCGCCACGCACGAGTTCGGCCACAACCTCGGCGCCGACCACATCGGCTACGGCGGGGTCACCCACTACTCGAAGATCCCGTACGCCTACGGCTACTACGACGTGGCCCGCAACTACCTGTCGGTGATGGGCTACTACACGCCGTGCGAGGACCAGGGGGTCTTCACCTGCGTCCGCGTGCCGTGGTTCTCCAGCCCGTCCAACACCTACAACGGGCAGCCTCTCGGCATCGGCAAGCCGACCAACAACACCAAGGTGATCTCCAAGATCGCGCCGAAGGTCGCGCGCTACATGCGCTGACCGTGCTGGTGGCCTCGGGTCGGGGCGTCCGGTCTCAGCGGGAGGTGGCGACGAACCGCCCCAGCAGGCCGACGGCGAGGACGGCCAGCCCGGCGAGGACCGAGCCCAGGGGGAGCGCGGCCGCCAGCACCACGCAGCCCGCGAGCCCGAGCACCTGCAGGCCGCGCGGCCAGCGGCGCTGGTCGCGCGGTTGGCGGAGGGCGGAGAGGTTGGCCACGGCGTAGTAGACGAGCACGCCGAAGGACGAGAAGCCGATCGCGCCACGCAGGTCGGCGGCCAGCACCAGCGCCACGACGGCGACGCCGATGACGACCTGCGCCGTGTCCGGCACCTGGTGGCGTGGGTCGACCGACGCCAGCGGGGTGGGCAGGTCGCGCTCGCGCGCCATCGCCAGCGTCGTACGCCCGACTCCCGCGAGGAGGGCGAGCAGGGCACCGAGGGCGGCCGCGGCCGCGCCGACCCGGACGACGGGCACGGCCCAGTCCGCGCCCAGCGCCTTGGTCGCCGCGGCGACCGGCGTGGGCGAGGCCGGCAGGTCGGCGCCCAGGATGCTCACGAGCGCGAGGCCCACGAGCAGGTAGAGCACGACGGCGGTGCCGAGCGCGAGGAGGATGGCGCGACCCAGCTGCTCGGGGCGGCGTACCTCCTCGGCGAGGGTGGCGATGCGGGCGTAGCCGGCGAAGGCGAAGAACAGCAGTCCCGCCGCCTGCAGCACCCCGCACGCGCCCCCGGTCGCCTCGAGCGGTGCGACGGGGCCGGAGTCGCCGGTCGCGGCCAGCGCGAGGAAGCCGACGAGCACCACCAGGGTGGCGGCGAGCAGGACCTTGGCCGCGGTGGCGGTCCTGGTGATGCCGCGCAGGTTGAGCACGGTGAAGGCGACGACCACCGCGGCGGCCAGACCGCGCTGCCACCACCCGCCGCCGGACCAGGTGGGCAGGGCGTAGGCCGCGAACGTCATCGCCATCGCGGCGCACGACGCCGTCTTGCCGATCACGAACCCCCAGCCGGCCAGGAACCCCCACCACGGACCGAGCACCTCGCGGCCGAAGAGGTAGGTGCCACCGGAGGAGGGGTACGACGAGGCGAGCTGCGCCGACGCGACCGCGTTGCAGAAGGCCACGACCGCGGCGATGCCCAGCCCGGCGAGCAGGCCGCTCCCGGCGGCCTCGGCCGCCGGGGCGAAGGCGACGAAGACGCCGGCACCCAGCATCGCGCTGAGACCGACGACGACGGCGTCGCTCGTGCCGAGGCGACGGGACAGACCGGGCTGCGCGGCGGACGGACTCATGCCGGAGCTCCCGTCGACCCGGGGAGGGGTACCACCGTCGGGTCGGGTGCGAACGCGTCCACGTAGGCCTCGGCGAGCGCGTCCGACTCGTCGTGGGGGGCCTGCGCAGGCAACCGGATCCCGTCGGGCGGGTGGAAGTGCACCTCGCCCGGCGCGTCGACCTCCCAGGTCGTCGGGTCGGCGCGCCACTGCGACGGCGACGCCCCGAGCTCGCGGCGGAACGCGCGCACGAAGACGTCGTAGCCGCGGAAGCCGCAGCCGGCCGCGATGTCCCTCAGCGGGAGGTCGGTCTCCCTGGCCAGCCACGCCGCCCGCTCGAGCAGGAGCCGGTCGCGGAACCTCGCCGCCGACTCGCCTGCCATCGCTCGTCGCACCCGCGCGGCGTCGTGGTCGCCCGCCGGGTCGTCGGTCTCGGCCGTCGCGCGGTCGACGTAGGCCCGGAGGTGCTCGGCCGGACCGGGTTCGCGTGACGACACGTGCCCCACGCTAGCCGGGCGCGGACACCGTCGGCGACGTGACGGCCCGACGTGGCTAGGCTGGCGACCGACCCCAGGACGTACCCACAGGACATCCCCACAGGAGCTCTTGCCATGTCGATCATCGCTGCAGTCGGCGCCCGCGAAATCCTCGATTCGCGCGGCAACCCCACCGTCGAGGTGGAGGTACTTCTCGAGGACGGTGCCTTCGGCCGGGCGGCCGTGCCCAGCGGCGCCTCCACCGGTGCGTTCGAGGCCGTCGAGCTGCGCGACGGCGGCAAGCGCTACCTCGGCAAGGGCGTGCAGAACGCCGTGACCGGCGTCGTCGACACCGTCGCGGGCGGGATCGTGGGTCTCGACGCCGACGACCAGCGCCTGATCGACCAGGTCATGCTCGACCTCGACGGGACACCCAACAAGGCCAAGCTCGGCGCCAACGCGATCCTCGGTGCCTCGCTCGCCACCGCCAAGGCGGCCGCCGAGTCCGCCGGGCTGCCCCTGTTCCGCTACGTCGGCGGCCCCAACGCCCACCTGCTCCCGGTGCCGATGATGAACATCCTCAACGGTGGCTCGCACGCCGACTCCAACGTCGACGTCCAGGAGTTCATGATCGCCCCGATCGGCGCGGCGACCTTCCGCGAGGCGCTGCAGCACGGGGCGGAGGTCTACCACGCGCTCAAGTCGGTGCTGAAGAAGAAGGGCCTGTCCACCGGCCTCGGCGACGAGGGCGGCTTCGCGCCCAACCTCGACAGCAACCGGGCCGCGCTCGACCTGATCGCCGAGGCGGTCAAGGCGGCCGGCTTCAAGCTGGGCAAGGACATCGCGCTCGCGATGGACGTCGCGGCCAGCGAGTTCCACGAGAAGGGGAAGTACGCCTTCGAGGGGAAGAAGCAGTCGACCGACCAGATGATCGACTACTACGCCGACTTGGTCTCGTCCTACCCGATCGTCTCCATCGAGGACCCGCTCAACGAGGAGGACTGGAACGGCTGGAAGGCCATCACCGACGTCCTCGGCGACAAGACCCAGCTCGTCGGCGACGACCTCTTCGTCACCAACGTCGAGCGCCTCCAGCGCGGCATCGACGGCGGCCAGGCCAACGCGATGCTGGTGAAGGTCAACCAGATCGGCTCGCTCACCGAGACCCTCGACGCCGTCGAGCTCGCCCACCGCGCCGGCTTCCGCAACATGATGAGCCACCGCTCCGGCGAGACCGAGGACACCACCATCGCCGACCTCGCGGTCGCCACCAACTGCGGCCAGATCAAGACCGGTGCGCCGGCGCGCTCCGACCGCGTCGCGAAGTACAACCAGCTGCTCCGCATCGAGGACGAGCTCGGTGACGCGGCTCGCTACGCCGGTGCGGGCGCGTTCCCGCGATTCACGGGCTGAACGGGGCAGACTGGCCCGCATGCCTTCCCAGCGTCGTACTCCTCGGGGCGGGCCCGGCGGCGGACCCCGCGGGCCGGGGCAGGGCCCGAGGCATCCCGGATCCCGCGGCGCCCGGCCGCGCCCGGGCGTGCGTACGACGTCCGCCTCCGCCGCCGAGGGCGGCGCCGGCACCGGCACCATGGCCGCGGCACGTCCTGCGGCCCCGTCGGGCACCGCGCGCCGTCCCCGCCTCACCGGCCGGGCGGCGGTCCTCGTGCTGGTCCTTGCCGTGCTGACGGTGTCCTATGCGTCCTCGCTGCGGGCCTACCTCCAGCAGCGCTCGCACATCGGTGACCTCAAGGCCACCATCGCCGAGCGCGAGGCCAGCATCGAGGACCTCGAGCGCGAGAAGCAGCGCTGGGACGACCCGGCCTACGTGAAGGCACAGGCGCGCGCCCGCTTCGGCTACCTGATGCCCGGCGAGTCCGGGTTCGAGGTGATCGGCCCCGACGGCAAGCCGCTGGAGGCCCAGGCCACCCTCAACGACCCCTCCGAGGTCATCAAGACGGTGCCGAAGGCGTGGTGGAGCGCGGCGTGGGAGTCCATGGAGCTCGCCGGCAACCCGCCACCGCCGGACGAGCAGCCCGCAGACCTGATCGACGGAACCCGCCAGTGAGCAGCCACACGTGAGCAACAAGAAGGACGACCACGCGGGGGAGCGGCGGATCGACCCCGCCGACGAGGCCGCCGTCCGCGCCCAGCTCGGCCGCACGCCCCGCGGCATCGACTCGGTCGGCCACCGCTGCCCCTGCGGCAACCCCGACGTGGTCACCACCGAGCCCCGGCTGCCCAACGGCACGCCGTTCCCGACGACCTTCTACCTCACCTGCCCGCGCGCGGCCTCGCGGATCGGCACCCTCGAGGGCTCCGGCCTGATGAAGGAGATGCAGGCGCGGCTCGGTGAGGACGAGGAGCTGGCCGCGGCCTACCGCGCCGCCCACGAGCAGTACCTCGCCTTCCGTGCCGAGGTGGGCGCCCGCGCCGGGCTGGACGTGCCCGAGATCGAGGGCATCTCCGCAGGCGGCATGCCCGACCGGGTCAAGTGCCTGCACGTGCTGGCCGGGCAGTCGCTCGCCATGGGACGCGGCGTCAACCCGCTCGGCGACGAGGTGCTCGACGCGCTCGGCGACTGGTGGGCGGCCGGACCGTGCGTGGAGCGCCCCGCAGGATGACCCCATGACCGACTCCGGCACCGTCGCGGCCATCGACTGCGGCACGAACTCGATCAAGGTGCTCGTCGGCGCGGTCCGCGACGACGGGACCCTCGACGTCCACGTGCGCGACTCCCGGGTCGTGCGCCTGGGGCAGGGCGTCGACCAGACCGGCGAGCTCGCCGAGGAGGCGCTGGAGCGCACCTTCGCCGCGATCGACGAGCTCGCTGCGGTGATCCGCGACCACGGGGTGCCGCCCGAGCGATTGCGCTTCTGCGCGACGTCGGCGACCCGCGACTCCAGCAACGCGGCCGTCTTCGCCGAGGGCGTGCGCCGCCGGCTCGGCGTCGAGCCGGAGGTGCTGTCGGGCGACGAGGAGGCCGCGCTCGTCTTCG
>CAZDAO010000098.1:0-10288 GCA_964503015.1 uncultured Nocardioides sp.
CACCCGGGCGACGCATGATCGCCTGGGCGCAGTCGACGAAGGCGGGGTGCGCGAGGCCGTACTCCACGAACGCCTCGACCAGCCTCTCGAGCTGCACCCGCGGGTCGTCGGTCGTCCCGGCGGCCGACTGCAGCGCCACGCGCAGCTCGTCGAGGTACTGCACGAGCGTGAGGCTGAACAGCTCCTCCTTGCCGGTGAAGTGGCGGTAGATGATCGCGCGGTTGATCCCGACGGCCCGGGCGATGTCCTCGATCTGTGCGTCGCGCACACCGCGCTCGTCGAACAGGCGGCGGGTGGCGGAGATGATCTCGGCCTCGCGCAGCCGCCTCCGCGCGGCGGCGGTGCCGCCGCGCCCGGTGACCGACGGGGCCGACGACTCGGAGCTCATGCCACCAGTCTAGGGAGGCCGGGTGCCCACCCCCGGTGTGGTTCGATGCTCGGCATGGCTCTCCCGCGACCGCGCCGGCTCCTTGCGGCTGCCGCCGTGCTGCTCGCGACGTGGGCTGCCGCTGCCGTCCCGCCGGCGGCATCGGCCGCGGACGACCGCTTCGCCGGCACGGCCCGTCTGCCCGGATGCTCCGGGGCGGTGGTGCGCTGGGCGTCGGCCGTGGGCTCCGACCCGGCGGTGGTGATCACCAACGGGCACTGCGTGCGCACCCCGTTCCTCGGGGCGCGGGAGGTGCTCGTCGACCAGCGCCAGTGGAGGCGGATCGAGCTCCTCGAGGGGGACGGCGACGTCGCGACGACGGTCCGCGGGGTGCACCTGCGCTATGCCTCGATGTACCGCACCGATCTCGCGGTCTACGAGCTCCGCGAGACCTACGACGACCTTGCGGCCCGCGGTGTCACCCCGATGGTCCTCGCCACCGAGGGTCCCGCGCGCGGTGACCGCATCCGCATCCCGTCTGGCTACTGGGTCGAGCAGCGCGCGTGCGTCACCACGGGGACGGCGTACCGCCTGCACGAGCGGTCGTGGGACTGGTGGCGCTCGATCAGGTTGCCCGCCCGTGACGGCTGCGCGATCCGCGGCGGCTACTCAGGGTCCCCGATCGTGTCGCGGCTGACCGGCGAGGTGGTCGGCATCGCGAACACCGGCTACGTCGGCGGGCGTCGCTGCCTCGACTCGGCCTGCGAGGAGAACAGGCGGGGGAGGATCGTGACGAGGAGGAACGTGAACTACGGCCAGCAGACGTGGTGGCTCACCACCTGTGTCGGCGCCGACCGGCGCTTCGACCTGGACACGCCGGGCTGCCGGCTGGCGAAGCCGCGCGGCTGAGGGCCGCTTCCCGCCTCTCGGGCCGGCGACACGCCGTACCGCCAGAGCGACACGCCGCGCGTCAGTGCGACCAGCCCGTCGAGCGGCCCTCAGCCGGCCGCCAGCGCGCGGACCGTTTCGATCGAGTCGGCCTCGTCGGCGCTCTTGTCGTCGCGGTAGCGCAGGACCCGGGCGAAGCGGAGCGCGACGCCGCCGGGGTAGCGGGTGGAGCGCTGGAGCCCGTCGAACGCGATCTCCACGACCTGCTCGGGCCGCAGCTCGACGGCGTAGTGGTCGCGGATCGTGTCGGGGGAGACGGCGAGCTCGGTGTAGCGCTCGGTCTAACAGGCCAGCATCTCGTCGGTCATGCCCTTGAAGGTCTTGCCGAGCATCACGAACCCGGTCTCCGAGGACGGGTCGCGCGCGCCGAGATGGATGTTGGAGAGCCAGCCCTCGCGCCGGCCCGACCCCCACTCGACGCCGAGGACGACGAGGTCGAGGGTGTGGACCGGCTTGACCTTCACCCACGCCGAGCCGCGCCGGCCGGCGGCATAGGGGGCGGACAGGTCCTTGAGCACGACCCCCTCGTGACCGGCGGCCACGGTCTCGCGGGCGAAGTCGTCGGCGGCCTGCGTCGAGCGGGTGACCAGGCGCCGCACGCGGTGCTGCTCGGGCACCAGCGCGTCGAGCGCGGCGAGGCGCTCGTGGCCGGGGGAGTCGAGGAGGTCGCGGCCGTCGACGTGGAGCAGGTCGAAGAAGTGCGGCGTGACCGCGACGCCGGAGTCCTGCGCGGTGCGGCTGGCCGTGTCCTGGAAGGCCATCGGCCGGCCGTCGTCGGTCAGCGCGAGCGCCTCGCCGTCGAGCACGAACCGGTCGGCCGGGAGCGAGCGGGCGACCTCCACGACCTCGGGCAGGCGGCCGGTGATGTCGTCGAGGCTGCGGGTCACCACGAGCACCTCGTCACCGTCGCGGTGGACCTGGATCCTGATGCCGTCGAGCTTGGCGTCGACCGCGACCTCGCTGGTGCCGTCGGCCGACAGCCCGGACATCCCCGCGGCGACGTCGGGGGCGCTGGAGGCCAGCATCGGCATGATCGGCCGACCCACCTCGAGACCGATCGCGGCCAGGGCCTCCTCGCCGACGAACGCGGCCCCGGCCGCAGCGACGGTCGAGCCGGCGAGCATCGCGGCGCGACGGACCGCGGCGAGCGGCACGCCTGCCACCTGGGCCACCGCCTCCTGGGTCACCGCGTCGAGGGCGCCCTGGCGGAGGTTGCCGGTGACGACGGCGCGCAGCCACGCCTGCTCGGCGGCGGTGGCGCGCCCGAAGAGCGCCTCGACGGCGTTGCGTCGCGCCTGCTGCGAACCGGCGCCGGACAGCTGCGACATCGCCTCGAACGCCTCGTGCACCTCGAGCACAGTCAGCGACGGCTCGTCGGCGGGGCGAGGCAGGTCGCTCACGCCGCGCCAGCCCAAGCCCGTACGACGCTGCCGCAGCGCACCACCGAGGTAGGACACGACGACCTCGAGCTCCGCGGGCTCCACGCGCCCGAGCAGGTCGGCCAGCAGCGCGGTCTTGGCCTTGCGGGACCTGGTGGCGGCCACCTCGGCGGAGGTGGCGACGAGCTCGGCGAGCAGCATGCGTCCATCCTGCCGCCCGCCACCGACACCGGCGCCACCCCACAAGGGTCGCGGCGCCGAAACTACTTCAGTCCGGCGGCCTTGCTGGTGCCCTTCGAGGCCCCGGGAGCCGGTCCACGGGGGGGCGCGGTTAGCTTCCCCACCTCCTTGGAGGACGAACCGTATCCACCCCGCTTCTCACCGACCATGGTGTGTCGTCGTGCGCTCTTGTCTGGCTGGGTGGCCATCAGTCCTCCTCACGCGTCGATGTATTCAAGGTACTCGATCTCGTCCCAGCGCACGAGCAAGCCACCGGCTCCGAGGCGGACGCTGCCGCTCTCGTCGAAGAGGAACTCGCCAGTATCGGGATCGAGCTCGACGCCCCTGGCCAAGAAGATGTCCTGCTGTTCGGGATATCCCGCAGAGTAGGACTTG
Organism: uncultured Nocardioides sp.; assembly: GCA_964503015.1. Taxonomy (GTDB): domain Bacteria; phylum Actinomycetota; class Actinomycetes; order Propionibacteriales; family Nocardioidaceae; genus Nocardioides. The sequence goes on from CAZDAO010000098.1 coordinate 3,310, forward strand.
AGCTCTCCGGCCGACGCGTACGCTCCGCCTATCCACGGCCCTGTCTTGAGCTTGATCCGGACCCAGCCGTCGCGTTCGCCCTGGAACAGGTAGTCCCATGCACGGGGTGCCGGGTCGGGTCCGGTGATCCACCGCGTCCACCCCACACGACTGCGAGTGGCCCGGCCGATGAGCGTCCCCGCTGCGAGCGGCACGACGACGTAGATGCTCGCGATCACCCAGAGCCAGAGCGGGTTGGAAGCACCTGTTGCGATCGAGGGCCACGTGCTGGTCCAGAGCCAGTACGAGGCCGGGGCGAGCACCGAGTGGACGATCGCTGAAGCACCGACGAATCGCAGCACACGGTCGCTCAGACCGACCCCCCACCGCCCCGCCATGCGCTCGAACGACCAGATGTAGAGAGCGCCAGGCAGGAGTGCCACGAAGAGCACGGCGACCGCCTCGAACGAAGTGGGCATGCGTGACACGGTAGGTGGGACGACGGACATTCGATCGCACAGGCAGGATGGGGGCGTGCCCGACCCGCAGCTCTACGTCCCGCGCTTCAACGTCATGGACGCCGACGACGTGCGCCCCTTCGTCGCGGCGGTCGCGACCGCACAGCTGGTCACGGTCGGCGCCGACGGGTTCCCCGACGCGACGTTCCTGCCGGTGCTGTGGGAGGGCGACCGGGTGGTGGGCCACCTGGCCCGCGCCAACCCCCACTGGCGCCGCATGGTCGACGGCTCGCCCGCGCTGGCGGTGGTCACAGGTCCGGACACCTACGTCAGCCCGTCCTGGTACGCGACGAAGGCCGAGCACGGCAAGGTCGTCCCGACGTGGAACTACTCGGTGGTCCACCTGCGCGGCCGCGTCGCCGTGCACGACGACCCGGCATGGGTGCGCGGCCTCGTCACCCGCCTCACCCACCGGCACGAGGCCGGGCGGGTCGAGCCGTGGGCGGTGTCGGACGCGCCCGACGACTACATCGCCAAGAACCTCCGGCCGATCGTCGGCGTCGAGCTCGTCGTGGAGTCGGTCGAGGCGAAGTCCAAGCTCAGCCAGAACCGTTCCGACGAGGACCGTGCCGGCGTCGCCGCCGGTCTCGCCGCCGACGGCAGGCACCCCGACGGGCTCGTGCAGCCGTGAGGGCCGGACGGGTCCGGGAGCGCTTCACCGGACGCATCGCCGGGGTCGGCAGCACCAGCGGCACACGGGTCGTGGTCGGACGCTGGGTCGACTCGCCCTGGGGCGGCTTCGCCGACGTGATGCTCGAGGACGCCGCGGGGCACCGCGTGCTCCTCGCGCCCGACGAGCGGGTGCGCGAGTTCGTCGCCGCCACGTACTCGTTCGACGAGCAGGTCATCGAGCCGGTCGCCGTGGACGACACGGCCGACGGCTGGCAGGTCACCACCCCCTCGCTCTCCCTCCGCATGGTGGTCGGGCGTCGTACGCCGCTGGGCGTGGCGCTCGGGCTCGTGCCCGCCCGCGTGGCGACCTCGCCGGCCTGGTGCGCGGTCGCCGACCCGCTGGCCCGCGTCGTGCTCCGCGGGGTGCGCACCCGCGGGACGGCCGGCAACGACCGGAGGGAGTGGTACGGCGCCACCTCCGTCGCCGCGGTGACGGCCATCTCGGGAACGTGGCGCGGCGCCGCCCTCGGCGAGCTGGCGCCGGTCGACCCGCCCTGCCGCTTCGGCTTCTCCTCGACGCCCGCGCGGCCGTCGGTGACCAGCGTCGTGACCACGATCGAGCGGGCGGGGCAGGCCCAGGTGCTCCCGACAGCTTCCGAACGACGCCACGGAAGATCCGGATGAGTGACGTGGTCGTGCACGGGCCGGCCTCGTGGAACCTCGTGGTCGACGTGGACGAGCTCCCGGCGCCCACGCCCCACATGCAGTTCGCCACCGCTCACCGAGAGCTCCTCGGCGGGACCTCGGCAGGGAAGGCGGCACACCTGCGCGACCTCGGCGTGGACGTCGAGCTGCACACCGTCCTCGGCACGGACCCGGCGTCCGAGGCGATCGACGAAACGCTGCGCCGCGCCGGGATCACGGTGGTCGCCACCCGTGTGGACGGCCCCGCCGAGCGCCACCTCAACCTGATGGACCCTGCCGGCGGACGGGTCTCGATCTACCTGGACGTGCCCGGTCGCGCGGAGCCCGAGGCGTCGGAGGGTGCGCTACGACGGCTGCTCGAGGGCGTCGCGGGAGCCCGGGCGGTCGTGCTGGACCTCTCGGAACCCTCACGTGACGCCATCGGTGCCGTCGCTGCGCTGGGGGTTCCCGTCTGGACGGACGTGCACGACTACGACGGCACCAGCACCTTCCACGCTCCGTTCCTCGACGCTGCGTCGTACGTCTTCATGAACGGCGACAAGCTGGCCTCGCCCGAGGCGTTCCTGCGTGCCTGCATCGCGCGGGGTGCCGCGGTCGCGGTCTGCACGCTCGGCGCGGACGGCGCCGTCGCGGTGGACGCGGACGGCGTACGCCACCGCGTCGCCGCCGAGCAGGTCCCGCGCGTGGTCGACACCAACGGCGCGGGCGACGGGTTCATGGCCGGCTTCCTCGCGGCCCACCTCGACGGCGCCGACGTGCCCGCTGGGCTGCGAGCCGGCGCCCGGCAGGCCGCCCAAGCGCTCGCGACCCACCAGCTCAACCCGATCCTGGAGCCCGCAGGTCCCACGGCTGCCCGCTGACGCCGGGCGCTGGCGCGGTGTGACACCCCTTGCTCGCGCACCCGATCGGGTGAACAGTGGGACCACACTTCTCGGACCGTCGGAAGAGCGAGGGGGAGCCGTCACGGTGAGCAGGGATACGGGCGGCCAGGCGGGTCAGAACGGCGCCCCGGTCGCGTCCGGCCCCGAGGCGATCCGCAACGTCGTGGTCGTCGGCGCGGCGGGCGCCGGGAAGACCACCCTGGTCGAGCGCCTGCTGGTCCAGGCAGGCGTGCTCAACCGGGCGGGCAGCGTCGACGACGGCACGACCGTCTGCGACTTCGAGGACGTCGAGCACCGGCAGCACCGCTCGGTGGGACTGGCCCTCGCGCCGCTCGTGCACGACGGCGTGAAGATCAACCTGCTCGACGCGCCCGGGTACGTCGACTTCGTGGGCGAGGTGCGCGCCGGCCTCCGCGCCGCTGACTGCGCCGTCTTCGTGGTCGCCGCCAACGAGGGCATCGACGAACCCACGCGGGTGCTGTGGCGCGAGTGCGCGGACGTCGCGATGCCCCGCGCCGTCGTGGTCTCCAAGCTCGACCACGCGCGCGCCGACGTCGACGGCGTGGTGGCGCAGGCGCGCGACGCCTTCGGCGAGCGGGTCCTGCCCGTCTACCTCCACGAGGACGGACGGCTTATCGGCCTGATCACGGGCGACCACGAGCACGACGCGCAGCGGTCCGCGCTCATCGAGGGGATCATCGAGGAGTCCGAGGACGAGACCCTCATGGACCGCTACGTCGGGGGCGAGACGATCGCCCCCGACCTCCTGCTCCGCGACCTCGAGCTCGCGGTCGCCCGGGCGTCGCTGCACCCGGTGGTCCCCGTCGACTCGATGAGCGGTGCGGGTGCCCGGGAGCTGCTCGACCTGATCGTCTCCGCCTTCCCCTCGCCGCTCGAGCACCCGATGCCGGTCGTCTACACACCCGCCGGCGCACCAGGTCCCGAGATCGCCTGCGACCCCGCAGGGCCGCTGGTCGCGGAGGTCGTCAAGACGACCACCGACCCCTACCTGGGGCGGGTCAGCCTGGTGCGGGTGTTCTCCGGGACGGTGCTGCCCGACGCGACCGTCCACGTGTCCGGGCACCGCTCGGTGTGGACCACCGGCGCCGACCCGACCGCCAGCCACCCCGACCACGACGAGGAGGAGCGTGTCGGCTCGCTGTCGGTCCCGCTCGGCAAGGCACACCGCCCTGCTTCGTCCGCGATCGCGGGCGACCTGTGCGCCATCGGGCGGCTCAGCCGCGCGGAGACCAGCGACACCCTCTCGTCGGTCGACTCGCCGCTGGTCCTCGAGCCGTGGCGGATGCCCGACCCCCAGCTGCCCGTGGCGATCCGGGTCCTGACGAAGAGCGACGAGGACAAGCTCGGCTCGGGGCTCCAGCGGCTGGCGGCCGAGGACCCCACGCTGCGCGTGGAGCACAGCGAGGAGACCCACCAGATCGTGCTCTGGACGATGGGGGAGGCGCACGCCGACATGCTGCTCGACCGGCTCGCCAACCGCTACGGCGTCGCCGTCGAGGAGGTCGAGGTGCGCGTGCCCCTGCGGGAGACGCTCGTACGCCGCGCCACCGGTCTCGGCCGGCACGTCAAGCAGAGCGGTGGTCACGGCCAGTACGCCGTGTGCAGCGTCGAGGTCGAGCCGCTGCCGCACGGGAGCGGCTTCGAGTTCGTGGACAAGGTGGTCGGAGGTGCGGTGCCGCGCCAGTTCATCCCCTCGGTCGAGAAGGGCGTGCGCGCCCAGATGGCGCGGGGCGTGGAGTCCGGCTACCCGATGGTCGACCTCCGAGTCACGCTGACCGACGGGAAGGCCCACAGCGTCGACTCCTCCGACATGGCGTTCCAGACCGCCGGCGGGCTCGCGCTGCGCGACGCCGCCTCGGGCGGCGGGACCTGCCTGCTCGAGCCGGTCGACGAGGTCGGGGTGCTGGTCTCCGATGCGCTCGTGGGGACGGTGATGGGCGACCTGTCCGCCCGCCGCGGCAAGGTGCTCGGCAGCGAGCCGAGCGGCGACGGCATGGTGCTGGTCCGGGCGCACGTGCCCCAGCTGGAGCTGCGCCGGTACGCCGCCGAGCTGCGCTCGCTCTCCCACGGCACCGCCTCGTTCACCCGCACCTACGCCCACCACGAGCGGGTCCCCGACCAGGTGGCGGCCAGGCTGGGAGCCTCGGCCGGTAGCGAGGCGTGACATGCCGCCGCACGTGCGGCGGATCTGGCCCCTTGTGCGGCCCGCCGGAGGGCCACAAGCGCCGCACGTGTCCGAGTTGCTGCCCCGGGACGCCGCGACGGCCCGACGGGGGAGCGCGAGCCGCCGCGGCTGCTCAGGGGGACACCCTGTTCTCCGCCGGCGACCGTCGGTCGGATGCACCCGCGGAGCACGAGATCACTGCCCGATGCGGGTGCGCACCTCGTAGAGCTCGGGGAAGAACGTGAGGTCGAGCGCCCGACGCAGGAAGTCGACGCCCGACGAGCCGCCGGTGCCGATCTTGTGGCCGATGGTGCGCTGCACGACCTGGAGGTGGCGGAAGCGCCACTGCTGGAAGGCGTCCTCGACGTCGACGAGCTCCTCGCAGGTCTCGTAGACGCCCCAGTGCTCGGCCGGGGCGGCGTACACCGAGGCGAAGACCTCGACGAGGTCGTCGTCGGTGGTGTGCGGCAGCGACCAGTCACGGTCGAGCAGCCGCGCGGGGATGGCGTACCCCTGGCGGGAGAGGTAGGCCAGGAACTCGTCGTAGAGCGACGGCTCGTGCAGCAGCTCCTCCAGCACGTCGCGCGAGGAGGAGTCGTGGGCGTGCACCTTCACCATGTCGGCGTTCTTGTTGCCGAGCAGGAACTCGACCTCGCGGTACTGCGCGGACTGGAACCCCGACGACGTGGCCAGGAACGGCCGGATCTCGGCGTACTCCGACGGCGTCAGCGTCGCGAGCACCGACCACTGGTCGGTCAGGGTGTGCTGGATGTGCTTGATCCGCGCCATCCGCTTGAGGGCGGGGGAGAGGTCGTCGGTGCGCAGCAGCGCCCGGGCCGAGCGGAGCTCGTGGACCATCAGCTTGAGCCAGAGCTCGCTGGTCTGGTGCTGGACGATGAAGAGCAGCTCGTCGTGCTGCGGCGGGTCCGACAGCGGCTGCTGGGCGGACAGCAGCACGTCGAGGCGGAGGTAGTCGCCGTAGGACATCGACCGGGAGAAGTCCTTCTGGATGCCTGCTTCGAGGTCGCGCTGGTTCGGTGTCTCACCCATGACTGCAACGTAGTCGACCTACGCTGGCGCGCATGAACGACCTCGACGTCCGGCGACCGGACCTGCGCGACGTGCGTCGCACCGGCACGGTCCGGTGGTTCAAGGCGGAGAAGGGCTACGGCCGGATCACCGCCGACGACGGCGAGGTGCTCTTCGTCCACTTCGCCGACATCGTCGCCGACGGCTACCGCTCGCTGGAGCAGGACCAGCGCGTCGAGTTCGTGTGGCGCGGCGGCATCCAGGACCACGGGCGGCACCGCGCCGAGGACGTGCGCGTCCTGGCCTGAGCGCCGTCGGAGGACTCGTCTACCGTCTGTCACATGGCCCCCACCACCGTCGAGCGCACCCGCACCTGGGTGCCCGACTGGCCGTGCTCGGTGGCCCAGGTCCTGCGTCCCCAGCGACGCGGCGCCGGCGACCCCACCCAGCGCCACGAGGAGTCCGGCCGCATCTGGCGCGCCATGCGTACGCCGGCCGGCCCCGCGAGCCTCTGCGTGCACCAGCGGCCGTCGTCCGGCGAGGTGCACGCCCGCGCGTGGGGCACGGGAGCCGAGTGGGCGCTCGAGCACCTGCCCCGCCTGCTCGGTGCCCACGACGACCCCACGGGCTTCGAGCCGCACCACCACCCCGAGGTCGCCCAGGGCTGGCGCACCCATGGCCACTGGCGCATCGGCGCCACCGGCCTGGTGATGGAGTCGCTCGTGCCGTCGATCCTCGAGCAGAAGGTGACCGGCAAGCAGGCGTTCGGGTCGTTCCGCGAGCTGGTCCGCCGCCACGGCGAGCCGGCCCCGGGCCCGGTCGCCCCGCTGCGGCTGATGCTGCAGCCCACGCCCGCGACCATCGCCGCCATCCCGAGCTGGGAGTGGCTGCGGCTCGGGGTCCAGCCCGCCCAGTCCCGGACCGTCGTCACCGCCTGCCGGCTCGCCTCCTCGCTGGAGCGGATCACGGAGGTGCCGGCCGACGAGGCCGACCGGCGCCTGCGGTCGGTCCGGGGGATCGGCGTGCTGACCAGCGCCGAGGTCCGGCAGCGGGCGCTCGGCGATCCCGAC
>CAZDAO010000099.1:0-10285 GCA_964503015.1 uncultured Nocardioides sp.
TCCGTACTCCGCGCGGAGTACGGCGAGGTGTCTTCCCTGGGCCGACGACTCGCGATGGCGATCCTGCGAGCGTGATCCGTACGAGCTGTCGAGGCGTTCGAGCACAGACCGCCGGCCCGTGGCACGACGCCCTCGACCCTCGCCACCCTCGCCGCCCATCGCAACGAAGGAGCACCTACGGACATGAGCAGGACCGAACAAGACCCGGCACGACCGTTGCTGGGGCGCCGCGGCTTCGTCGCCGGCGCGGCCGCACTCGGAGCCGGCGTGGGATGGTCCGCGTCGGCACTCGCCGGACGCCGCAACGACCCGGTGGACCCCGTGGTCTCCCACACCGAGAAGGACATCTGGCTCCGTGACCAGGACCTGAAGTTCATCGGCACCGAGGAGACCTTCTCGACGCCCGAGCTGATGAGGCTGAACTCCCTCAACCAGGACCACATCGACTTCCTCACCGAGATCGGACTGGCCGACCTGGGCGAGCGCCGACTCCGCGACATGGACCAGGGGGGCCTCGACGTCCAGATCCTCTCGGCGCACACGCCAGCGGCGCAGCTCGTCCCCGGGCAGAAGGGGATCGACCTCGCCCGTCGCCTCAACCGGCTGCTGGTGGAAGGCCCGATGGCCGAGCACCCGGACCGCTTCCAGGCCTTCGCGACCCTGCCCCTGCAGAGCCCGGAGGCAGCGGCCGACGAGCTGGAGCGGTCAGTTCGCGAAGACGGGTTCCTGGGCGCGCTGACCAACGGACACATCACCTCGAAGTACCTCGACCATCCCGACTTCAAACCCGTGCTGGCGCGCGCCCAGGACCTCGACGTCCCGATCTACCTGCACCCCGGCTATCCGTCCGAGGCGGTCTACCAGACCTACTACGCCACGACGCGGTCGGAGTACACGAGGGAGTACCAGGACTACATCTTCAGCGGGTCCGGCCTCGGCTGGCACCAGGAGGTGCTGATTCAGGCGGTTCGGATGATCACCTACGGGGTCTTCGACCGGTTCCCCCGGCTGAAGGTCATCATCGGCCACATGGGCGAGGGCCTGCCGTTCTACTACGAGCGGATCGTCAACGACATGGGGGAGCCGACCGAGAAGTCGCTCGAGAAGCCCATCGACCAGTACTTCCAGGACAACTTCTGGTTCACGACCAGCGCGTTCTTCCAGGACAACCTGCTCCACCAGCTGCTGGAGTACATCAGCGTCGACCGCGTCATGTTCGCGACCGACTACCCCTTCATCGACAGCATCAAGGAAGGCACCGACTGGTTCCGGGCCGTCGACCTCCCGCGGGAGGACAAGGAAAAGATCGCGTTCCGGAACGCGGAGAACCTGTTCGGCATCACGATCTGAAGCATCGGGCTGCGTACGACGCGTACCCGGACGCTGCGACGGTCATGGAACAGCGTCCACCCGGCACCCGAGGTCGGGGTTGACCGCGTCCGACCTGAGCGTGGCTGTCCCGCTGGCGCAGCGGACTCAGCCGCGCTCGAGGCGGGAGACGTCGTCACCTGCCCGGGCGGGGTCGCCATCACCAGTGCCGACGGGCTCGGCGAGGCCGTGCGCACCCACGATGCAACGGCGAGCAGGTGACCCTGTCGTGGGTGGATGCCTCGGGTGCGAGCCGCACCGCCGAGGTCACGCTCGGTCGGGCGCCGGTGGCCTGAGCGGGTACGCGACCGCGAACCCGACGCCCGCCGCGACCAGGCAGCTCGCCGCCCCCAGCGCGACCGCCCACCGCGGCGTGAACACCTCCGCGACGACGCCGACCAATGGTCCACCGACGGGCGTGCTGCCGATGAAGCAGAGGGACCAGATCGACATCACGCGCCCGCGGTACTCGTCCGCGCTCGCGAGCTGGATGGTCGCGTTGCACGTCGAGATGAAGGCGGATCCCGTGGCGCCGACCGGGACCATGGCGGCGATCGCGATGGCCGGGGTGGGAGCGACGCTGAGCAGCGCGAGCGCGATCCCGAAGGCCACGGCACGTATGACGATCGCCGGCAGTCCGGTGCGTCCCTGCCGGGCCACCAGCAGTGCGCCGAGGACGGCTCCCACGCCCATCGCCGAGGTGAACCATCCGTAGAGCCGCGCGTCCGAGCCGAAGGTCTCGCGCGCGAGGAGGGGCAGGGTGATCGGGAACTCCCAGGCGAGGCTGGCGACGACGAACACGATGAGGCACGGCCACAGGAGGTCCGTCCGCCCCGTCACGTGCCGGAGCCCTTCGCCGAGCTGACGGACGGGACCACCGGACTCCCGGCGGCCGGGAGTCGGCCGCGGCTCCATGCGGGCCAGCGCCACCAGGACCCCCGTGAACGAGACGGCGTTGAGCAGGAAGCACCACCCGGGTCCGGTCGCCACGATCAGGAGCCCGGCAACCGCTGGGCCGGTCGCGCGTGCGGAGTTGAGCAGAGCACTGTTGAGGGAGACCGCGTTGCGGACGAGCTCCGGGGGGACCATCTCCGACACGAAGGACTGACGGGTGGGGTTGTCGACCGCGGTCGCCAGCCCGAAGACGACCGCCGTCGCCACGACGAGCGGCACGGTGGCCCGACCGGACACGGTGAGGAGCCCGAGCCCCAGCGCGCTGGCTGCCATCGTGGCCTGCGTGCCAATGAGCAGCAGTCGCTTGGGGTACCGGTCGGCGAGCACGCCACCGAAGGGTGCGAGCAGCAGCACCGGCACGAACTGCGCAGCGACCACTCCACCGAGGACGGTGCCGGACCCGGACAGCTGGATGACCAGCCACCCCTGCGCGACCGTCTGCATCCAGGTGCCGGGCAGGCTCAGCGCCTGACCGATGAAGAAGGCCCGGAAGGCGGGCACGCGCAGCGACGCGAACGTCCGGCCGCCCGGGCCTGCCCGCTCCATGGTCATGCCGCCTGCCTCCAGGTGAGTGCTGTATACAGTTGACGTACTGTAGACCGAGAGGCTCCGACATGACCCTGCACCTGCGCGCCGCATTCTCTGCCAACCCCCGCGTCGCCCCGCTGATGGACGGGTCCGTCCGCATCCCGGGGGTCGAGCTGGTGTGGGACACCGGCTCGGCGGGCGACCTGCACGAGCGCCACCTGCGCGACAGCGCTCACGACGTCTTCGAGTTCTCGATCTCCAACTACCTCGTGACCCGCGAGCGCTTCGACGCCCTGTGGGACTGGGTGATGATCCCGGTGTACGCCAGCAAGGCGACCCTCGGCGTCAACACGCTCGTGAACCTCGACGCCGGCATCGAGTCCGGCGCCGACCTCGCCGGACGGCGGTTCGGGATCCCCGACTACACGATGACGGCGGGCCTGTGGTTCCGCGCCCAGGCCAAGGAGCTGTGGGACCTCGACCCGGGCGACCTCACCTGGGTGGTGGGGCGGCAGGGCGAGCAGAGCCACGGTGCCCAGATGGGCTTCGCCGAGCGCCCGCCGACCGGCGTACGGCTCGTGTGGTCGAACCCGGCTGAGGTCAACCGGATGCTCCAGGACGGCGAGCTGGCCGCCGCCTTCCCGGCCGAGGACGTCCCGATCGACACCTCGACCGGTCGCGTGGGCCGCCTCTTCCCTGACCGTGGACGCGCCTTCTTCTCCGAGTACGCCTCGAGCGCCGGTTTCCTCCCCGTCAATCACGTCGTGCTGGTGCAGCGCCGACTCGCGGAAGCCGAGCCATGGCTCGCCGAGGCACTGCTCGAGGGCTTCGAGGCCGCCAAGCGGGAGGCGTACCGCCGTGACCGCCGCTTCCGTGGGGTCTTCCGGGACGCCAACGACGATGTCGAGGCCCAGCTCGCTGTCTTCGGCGACGACCCGTTCCCCTATGGCCTCGCCGCCAACCTCCCCATGTTGCGCACCGCCGCCCGCCAGTCGCACCTCGACGGGCTGACGTCGGCCGAGCAGGACCTCGAGCGGTGGGTCGCGGAGTCCGTCTCCGCCACCTGAAGGCAGCCCATCAGGCGGCGTCCACAGCGTCCGCACAGGTCCGGGGATGAGGCTGCGCAGAAAATTCGGTCCGTGATCGGCGTCACGCTCTTGACACCCCAACGGACGCCAGTAATCTGTATACACCTTGCGGTGATCGACATCACGGTCACCCGGAGGCTGGAACAGCAGCGACAGAGCGGCACCCGAGAGGACTGACTTCATGCGTGCGACGCAGAGCCACAACACCGGAGGGACCGGGGTCGTCGACCCCACAGCCCCGGTGGTCGAGTTCAGGAACGCCGCGGTGACCTACCCCGGTCGCCACGTCACCGGCCCCGCCGTGGTCGGCATCGACCTGGCACTCCAGCCCGGCAGCTTCACCACGGTGGTCGGCCCCAGCGGTTGCGGGAAGTCGACCCTCCTCCACGTCTGCTCGGGCCTGCTCAAGATCTCGCACGGCGAGTTCCGCTACCAGGGCCAGACCTGGAAGAAGCTGCACCCCGGCATCGGCTACGTCACCCAGCGCGAGACCCTGCTGCCCTGGAAGAACGTGCTCAACAACATCGCGCTCCCGCTCAAGCTCAACGGCGTGCCCAAGACGGAGCGTCGCGAGCGCGCAGCCGCGATGGCCGAGAGCGTCGGGCTCGGACAGTGGCTCAACCGCTTCCCCCGTGAGCTGTCGGGCGGCATGCGCCAGCGGGTGCAGCTCGGGCGGACCTTGGTCACCAAGCCGACCCTGCTGCTCATGGACGAGCCGTTCGGCGCGCTCGACGCCGTTCTGCGGGTCCGGATGCAGGAGTTCCTCAAGGAGACGATCGCCGGTGAGGACCTGACGACGCTCTTCGTCACCCACGACCTCAACGAGGCACTCGCCCTCGGCGACCAGGTCGTCGCGATGGCTGGTGCTCCCGGCACGATCGACCAGATCGACACGCTCGACGACCTGCCTCGGGGGATGTCGGCGTCCGACCTCAAGGGCACCCCCGAGTACGCCGTGCACGAGGCGCGCCTGTGGAAGGTCATCGCCGGCAACCTCAGCGACGACGGCAAGGCCCTCGCCAACCAGCGCCTCGCGTCGCGCACCGCCGTTCCGTCCAGCACCGAGATCAGTGGAGTCTGAGATGACCGCCCCGACAGTTTCGCCCGCCCCGAAGGTGACCGAGCCGCCCACGACCGTGACGGTCCCGCCGCCGGTCGACCTGCGTCGCGAGAAGATCAAGGACCAGGTGCGTCTCTACGGCATCCGGTTGCTGATCGTGGTGGTCATGCTGGCGCTCTGGCAGCTGTGCAGTGGCCGCGTGTTCCCCGTCTTCATCGTCTCCAGCCCGCAGCTGGTGTTCGAGCGCTTCCTCCAGTTCCTCGAGGGCGGAGAGCTCTTCGGGCACCTCTTCTACACGATGCGCGCCTGCCTCCTTGGCTTCGGCATCGGCGCGGTCGTCGGCAGCACCCTCGGTCTCGCCTTCGGCATCTTCGAACCAGTGGCCCGCACGATCCGACCGTTCGCGGCGATGCTCTACTCGACACCCAAGATCATGCTGGCACCGCTCATCGTGGTCTGGTTCGGTGTCGACACCACGATGAAGGTCGTCATCAGCGCCTTCTCGTGCATGTGGGTGATCTTCTACAACGTCTGGAACGCCACGCGCGGAATCGACCGCAACCTGCTCGACCAGTTCCGGCTGATGGGCGCCAGCCAGCGCCAGATCATCCTCGGGCTCTACCTGCCCTCGGCGACGACATGGCTGCTCACCAGCCTCAAGGTCGCCTTCCCGATCGCCCTGATCGGTTCCGTCGTGGGCGAGTTCGTCGCCTCGAACAAGGGTCTCGGATACCTGGCTCTCGACTCTGGGCACCGGTTCGACACGGCCGGCGTCCTGGTCGCGGTCATCACCATCACGCTGACCGCGATGACCTTCGACAGCCTCTTGACAGCTCTGCAGCGCAAGGTCGCGCTGTGGCAAGGTGAAGGAGAACGCAAGTGAGCAAGTCCCCCCGCACGGTGACGACTCGCCGTACCCGCGTGGCAGCCGCCACAGGAGCGCTGGCCCTGTCCGCCGGGCTGCTGACCGCCTGCTCCAGCAGCGGCGAGGCGATCGAGGCGAACGAGGAGGGCAACCGGTTGATCCGCGTCGCCGCTCCTTTCACCTCGACGATGAACTCTGCCTTCTTCTACGGAGAGGGTGCCGGGATCTTCGACGAGTACGACATCGAGACCGAGTTCATCGAGGTCGACGGTGCCCGGAGCCTCGCCGCCACGATCGGCGGCAGTGTCGACATGGCCATCACCTCGGCGGTGAACCCGCTGGCGGCGCTCGAGCAGGACCAGGCGTTCTACGTCATCGCCCAGATCGGCAACGGGTTCCCCGAGTCCGTGCTCGTCGAGACGGACGCCTACGAGAAGAGCGGCCTCACCGACGACTCGACCTTCGAGGAGAAGATGGAGTTCCTCAGGGGGAAGCCCTGGGGCGTCTCCAGCCCGGAGGGATCGTCGGTCTACATGGCCCGCTACATGTTCGAGCTGGCGGGATTCTCGCAGGACGACTTCAACATGAAGTCGCTCGGCTCCAGCTCGGGGACGCTCGCCGCACTGCAGGAGCAGAAGGTCGTGGCCGGCTCGATGGGCTCGCCCAACCCGCAGGTCGCGGAGGCGGAGGGCTACGCCAAGATCTTCCTCGACGTGACCGCAGGCGAGGTGCCTGAGCTGCAGAACACCCTCACGTCCGTCGTCGCGGTGACGCCGGAGTTCTACGAGAACAACAAGGACCTCGTCGACGACTTCCGCGCAGCGATGGCCGAGGCGCAGGCGCTCGTGTACGACGACCCCGAGACGGTCGACGAGTGGATGTACGACAACAAGTTCGACGGGTCCCCGAAGGACGCCGTGCTCGGTGGCGTCGCCAGCCAGCGCGACGGCAAGTCTATCGCCACCGAGCCGGAGGTCGACCCAGAGGCCGCCGAGAAGATGGTCGAGTTCATGAAGGCCACAGGCCAGGTCGTCCCTGACGACTGGAAGCGCATCTTCATGGACTTCGACGAGTTCGAGGGCTGACGAGCAGCACCCCCGCGTGGGCGGCCACACCGGCACCTCCCGGTGTGGCCGCCCGCCACCACGTGAGGCCGGTCGGAAGGACTGGCGTCGACACGAACGAGGAGATGACGTGACGCAGCAGGGATTCGTCGACGGGCGGATGCTCATCGGCGGCAAGCTCGTGGAGAGCGTGACCGGGGAGTGGATGGAGTCCATCGACCCCGCGACGGAGGAGGTCATCGGCCGCGTGCCGAAGGCCGGACCGGCCGACGTGGACCTTGCCGTCCAGGCCGCGCTCGACGCGTTCCCCGAGTGGTCGGCACTGTCGATGGTCGAGCGCGCCAGGCTCCTCAAGGGGTACGCGCGGCGGCTCCAGGAAGAGGGCGACCGTCTGCTCGCCGTCGAGGTGCGCGACACCGGCAACACGATCGCCAAGCTGCGTCACGACATCGCCATGGCGGTGCGGGGCATCGAGTACTTCGCCGGCCTCGGCACCGAGCTCAAGGGCGAGACCATCCCGGCGAGCGCCACGGACACGCTGCACTACTCGGTTCGCCAGCCGTACGGCGTGGTGGCCCGCATCGTGCCCTTCAACCACCCGATCCTGTTCGCCGCGAAGTTCGGCGCGCCGCTGATGGCGGGCAACTGCATCGTCATCAAGCCGTCCGAGCAGTCGCCACTCTCGACGACCCTGCTCGGCGAGATCGTCGCGGAGACGCTGCCCCCGGGCGTGGTCAACATCGTGACCGGCGACGGCCTCGGCGCGGGCGTGCCGCTGGTCAAGCACCCGGACGTCAAGAGGATCTCCTTCATCGGCTCCGTCCCGACGGGCATGGCCATCCAGCGTGCCGCCGCCGAGGTGGCCGTGAAGCACGTCAGCCTCGAGCTCGGCGGGAAGAACCCGATGCTGGTCTTCGCCGACGCAGACCCTGCCGAGGTGGCGCGCAACGCCGTCAATGGCATGAACTTCGCGTGGATGGGCCAGTCCTGCGGCTCGATGAGCCGGATCATCCTGCCGGACTCCCTCTACGACGACGTGCTCCAGCGCATCGTCTCGACGGTCGAGGACATCAAGCAGGGCGACCCCTCCCTCGAGGACTCCGGCGCCGGCCCGATGAACAACAAGGCCCAGTACGACAAGGCGCTGGCCTACATCGACGTGGCGCACGCGGACGGCGCCCGGCTCGTCGCCGGCGGCGTACGTCCGGAGGGGGAGCAGTTCGAGAAGGGCTACTGGATCAAGCCCACCGTCTTTGCCGACGTCACGAGCGAGATGCGCATCTTCAACGAAGAGGTCTTCGGGCCGATCATGTCCCTGGTCCGCTACCCCGACGGAGACGTCGACGAGGCGATCCGGCTCGCCAACGACGTCGAGTACGGCCTCACCGCATCGGTGTGGACCAACGACCTCAAGCTCGCGATGCGCGCGTCCCGCGAGGTGCGAGCCGGCTACGTGTGGGTCAACGGGGTCTCGCGCCACTTCCTCGGAACCGGGTTCGGTGGGTTCAAGAACTCCGGCACCGGGCGTGAGGAATGCTTCGAGGAGATGATCAGCTACACCGAGACCAAGACCGTCCACGTCCATGGCTGACGTGTCGGGGCGGACCGGGAGGATGCACGGGTGAAGCACGAGCAGCTGCCGGTGCAGGTCGGCGAGCGTCCACCGATGGAGTGGGGGAGCGACGCCGTCGCCGAGCTCCTGTCCCGGCTCGACCTGCCCTTCATCGCGATGGTGCCGGGCGCCAGCTACCGCGGACTGCACGACAGCCTGGTGAACTACCTCGGCAACACCGGCCCGCAGATGGTCGTCTGCCTCCACGAGGAGCACGCGGTCGCGGTGGCGCAGGGATACGCCAAGGTCACGGGCAAGCCGATGCTCGTGGCACTCCACGCCAACATCGGGCTGCTCCACGCGACCATGGCGATCTACAACGCCTACGGCGACCGGGTTCCGATGGTGATCCTCGGCGCGTCCGGTCCGCTCGACGCCGCGAAGCGGCGTCCGTGGATCGACTGGATCCACAACTCCGCTGACCAGGCCGCACTCGTGCGCCACTACGTGAAGTGGGACGACGCGCCGGCTTCCGTCCAGGCAGCGGTGGACTCGGTGATGCGTGGCTACGTGCTCACCCGTGCAGAGCCGTCGGCACCGGTCTACGTCTGCCTCGACACCGAGCTCCAGGAAGACCCGATCGAGACCCCGGTGGTGCTCCCCGACCCGGAACGCCACCCGGTCCCGCTCCCACCCGCACCCGACGCGCCTACCGTGGCACAGCTCGCCGATGCCATCGCCTCGGCCGAGCGCCCGCTCCTGATGATCGGCCGCGCCGGTCGTGGCGAGGAGGCGTGGGCGAGGCGGGTGTCCCTGGCGGAGGCGACCGGCGTCGCCGTGCTCACCGACATGCGCAACCCGGCCGTGTTCCCGACCGATCACCCGGCGCACCCGGCGCGGGTCAGCGCGGGTCGCCTCACCCCGTCGGGGCGGGATCTCCTGCGGCAGGCGGACCTCGTGGTCGCTGTCGGGTGGCCCGACCTCGGCGGCCCGCTGCGAACGGCCTACGGCGACGGCGAGCGGCCGAGGATCGTGAACGTCCGTGACGTTAACGCGCTCCTCAACGGTTGGACGAAGGACCACTACGCGCCCGTGGCGACCGACCTGGAAGTCACCGCCGGCCCGGACCAGCTCGTCGAAGCCCTGATCGGCGCGTGGGGCGACCGTGCCAGGCCGGCGCGCCCGGCTTGGCCGCCGGCGAGAGTGGAGACGGTGGCCGCCGAGCGCCCCGTTGTGGACGGTGACCCGATCCTCATGGGCGACCTCGCGGCCGCGCTCCGCGAGGCGGCCGGTGACACGCCAGTGAGCTACACCCAGCTGCCTCTCGGCTGGAACGGCGCCGACGCCCACTTCGCGCACCCGATGGACTACCTCGGCCGCGACGGCGGTGGTGGTCTCGCCTCCGGGCCGGGGATCGCCGTCGGCGCAGCGCTCGCCCTGGACGGGACCGGCCGCGTGCCGGTTGCGGTGATCGGCGACGGCGACTACCTGATGGGCAGCTCTGCCCTCTGGACGGCGGCGCACTACCGGCTGCCCCTCCTCGTCGTGGTCGCCAACAACCGGTCGTACCACAACGACGAGAAGCACCAGGCGTCCGTCGCGGGTCGTCGCGGACGGCCGGTGGAGAACCGCACCGTCGGGCAGCACCTGCGCGATCCGGACCCCGACATTGCCACGATCGCTCGCGGTCACGGCGTGACCGCCTACGGCCCCGTGCTCGAGCCGGACGAGCTCGTGACGGTGCTGGGCAAGGCGATCGAGGAGGTACGCGCCGGCGGGACCGTGGTGGTGGACGTGCGGGTGAAT
>CAZDAO010000100.1:0-10184 GCA_964503015.1 uncultured Nocardioides sp.
GCCCGGCACCGATGGCGTGGCCGTTGACCGCGGCGATGGTCGGCACCTCGAGGCGGCGGATGGACAGCCAGGCCCGGTAGAACGGCATCATCCGCGCGCGGAGGTGGTCGACGCTCGCGTCGGGCTCGCTGGCGATCCACGACGTGTTGCCGCCGGAGCAGAAGGCGCTGCCCTCGCCCGTGACGACCACTGCCCGGACGGTCGGGTCGTCGGCGAGCGCGTCGATCGCCGTGACCCACGACGCGGTCATCTCCTCGCTCATCGCGTTGCGCATGCCGGGGTTGTCGAGGGTCAGCAGCGCGACCCCGTCCGAGGGGCGCTCGAGGCGGAGGTGGACGAGGTCGGGGACCGGGGCGGACGGACCGCTGGAAGGGTGCTCGGACATGGCCTGAGGGTACTGATGCCGCTGAGCGTGAAAACAGCGGGATTCACGCTCAGCGCGTGTGGTGCGTGAGCGTGCGCCACGCGTGGCGTAGGGTCGTCGACGGAGCACGGGCGCTCGCCCGGGTTCCCCGGCGGGCTTCCCCCACGAGCAACCCCGTCGCGACGACCAATGAGGAACAAGCAAGGAGGCCGTCATGGCGGAGACCTGGAGCGGTGAGTTCTACTGCGTCAAGTGCAAGGAGAAGCGCGAGGCGGAGGGCGAGATCAAGGTCAACGACAAGGGCACCAAGATGGCCAAGGGCGTGTGCCCGGTCTGCGGTACCAACCTGAACCGCATCCTCGGCAAGGCGTGACCCTCACCCCTTGAGCTGACAGCGGCGGCGACACCTCCGGGTGGCGCCGCCGCTCTGCATTTTCCGCGGCCGTGGCTCGTGCCCGCGCAGACCGCCCTGTGGATGACGGCCCGGCGCAGCGCGACCACTGGCAGCGTGGGCCGCATGGACGACGTGCCACTGCGCGCGCAGCTCGACTGCCCCCGGGAGTGGGCGGGGCCCGTCACGACGGCCCTGCTGGCCGCGGGCGTGGCGCCCGACCCGGGCGCGCCGGTCGGGGTCGCCGTCGCCCCCGGGCGGATGGTCTCCCGCACGCTGGACGACTGGTCGGTCTCCTCGCTCCCGCACGTCCTGGTCGGGGTCCGGCCGCACGCGCTCGAGGTCGGGCCGTGGGTCGCGCCGGGCATCGGGCCCTGCGCGCGCTGCGTCGCCGCCGCGGTCCTCGACGACGGCAGCCGCTCGCCGGTGCCCCGGCCCGCCCGCGCGCTGCTCGCGATCGCCGCCGGTGCCGTGGCGCGCGACCTCGGCGCCTGGGCCCGTGGCGAGAGGCCGAGCACCTGGCTCACCTCGTGGCGCCACGACCACGAGCCCGTGCCGCACCAGCGGCGCTGGGAGCGCCACCCCTACTGCGGGTGCGCCTGGTTCGACAGCGCGTGAGCGGCGTCGACCTGCTCGGGACGGGTCGCGCCGTCACCACCACTCGCTGTCGAGCTTGCTCTCCATCGCCCGGAGGTTGTCCCGGGAGCACGTGTCGCAGAACGCGCGGCGACGCCCGTTCTCCACGGCCGTCGTCCACGTCAGTGTCTCGGCCTCGGGAGCCTGGGTGCCGCAGAAGGCGCAGGTGACGAGATCGCTCACGTCACGAGCCTAGCCGTCGAAATCCAGACGAGCCGGTACGGCGTCACGGTGACGCCGTACCGGCTCGTGGTGCTCACCCGCGATCAGGGCGAGTGCCCTTCCGAGGAAGGAGTTCGTCAGATCGCGCGAGCGAGGGCGAGACGCGCCTGCTGCGCGGCCTGCTCGGCCTTGCGGCTCATACGACGGGCCATGGCCAGGTGGTGGCCGCGCCGCAGTTCATGCGCCTCTCCCAGGCGCGCGGACATTTGCGCGCGAGCGAGTTCTTCGTTCATGAGATTCATGTCGTTGCTTCCGTTTCGGTAGGTCTTCATGTGAGGTGTGTTTCCTGTGTTTCCTCGAAAGGGATGAGTTCGCGGTGACGCCTGTCCGGCGGACCCGCCTGTGCGGTCCGACTAGGCGACCTGGACGGTCTGCTCGGACTTGCGGGGCCGGCCTCGCGGCCGCTTGCGCGGGATCACCACGCCCTGGAGGAAGAGCTCGCCTCCCCAGACGCCCCACGGCTCACGCCGCTCGAGGGCTCCGTCGAGGCACAGCGCCTGCACGGGGCAGTCGATGCAGAGGGCCTTGGCGTGCTCCACGTCCGCGGGGGACTCGGCAAACCACAGCTCTGCGTCGTTGACGCGGCAGGGCAGCAACTCCTCATCCACTCCGGCAGCTGCGTCGTGCAGGGCTCCGAGGGGGGCCTGGGGCTCCAGCTCGGTCCTGTCGGCAGCTCGGTTGCGGTCGAGAACGCTGATGGTCATGTGTTCACCTCCTACTCGTTGACCTGATCGCGGGTTGGAAACTCGGTGGGACAAACAGAAAGGCCGCGGATCCCGGTGTGGGTTCCGCGGCCTGGAGGCTGCCGGTGCGAGGTGTAGACCTAGCTCGACGGACTCCAGGCGGGAGAACCCGGGAAATCGCCCTTGATGCGAACGATGGCGGCGTCGCCCTGGACAGCCACCACGGCAGCGCCGAAGGCGCGCGTGTGCGCGCAGGGGCGGCCGAGGAGGGACATGCCGAAGGACGGCGTCCACGCCGTCATCGTCTTGGTGTAGATCTCCATGGGGGCCACCTCCTTCGGGGCGTCGGGCGCGGATCGTTGTCAGCGATCCCATGCGCGGGGTTGTTGTGGAGAGAACGCTAGACCCTGACCAACGTCAGGGGCAAACGATTTTGTGGGTATTACTCGATTTTCTTTTCAGACGTGTCGTCGCGAGCCTCGGGGACGGCCGTTCCGGCGACCACGGCGAGCACCTCGTCGCCGTACTTGGTGAGCTTGCTGGGGCCCACACCACTGATGGCGCGCAGGCCGCGGTCGTCTCGGGGGACGTGCTCGGCGATGAGCTGCAGGGTGGCGTCGGTGAACACCACGAATGCCGGGACACCGTCGGCGGCGGCCCTCGCCAGGCGCCACTCCCGCAGTCGCTCGAACATCGCCTCGTCGTAGGAGGCGGGGCAGTCCGCGCAGCGTCCCGTCTTCTTCTCGCGGGCGGTGGACAGCGCCCGACCACACTCCCGGCAGTGCATCGCCGCACGGTTGCGTCGGCTCCGCTCGCGCCTCTGCGCGGACACCCCTGGCACGCCGTCGAGGAGGGGCGCCAGGAACGGCGAGCTCCCCCGCGTCGCGCGCCCACCGGGCTCGCGGGCGGTCGCCCACGAGACGGCCAGCTCGTCGCGCGCCCGCGTCATCGCGACGTAGAGCAGGCGGCGCTCCTCCTCCACCTCCGCAGGCGTCTGGGCCTGCGCGATCGGCATCATCTTCTCGTGCATGCCGGCCACGAAGACGGCGTCCCACTCCAGACCCTTCGCGGAGTGGATCGTGGCGACGGTGACGGCGTCGGCGACCGGCGCGTGCTGCTCGCCGGCACGGCGATCGAGGTCGTCGACGAAGGCCCCGAGGTCGGCGTCGGGCCACTCGCGCCCGAAGTCGGCCGCGAGGTCGACGAGGGCCTGGAGCGACTCCCAGCGGTTGCGGACCTCTCCCCTGCCCTCCGGCGGCTGCGTCGAGTGCCCCATCTGTGACAGCACCGCCAGCACCGCGTCGGCCACGGGCCCGGTGGCATCGCCGCTGCGCGCGGCGCCGCGGACCAGGGTGATCGCCTGGCGCACCTCGCCCCGGTCGAAGAACCGGGCGGCACCACGGACGACGTAGGGGACCTGGCGCGCGGCGAGCGCCTCCTCGAAGCGCTCGGACTGGGCGTTGATGCGCAGCAGCACGGCCATCCGGCTGGCGGGGGTGCCGGAGGCGCGGAGCTCGGCGACGCGCTCGGCCACGGCATCGGCCTCTGCGACCTCGTCGGGAGCCTCGCGGAACGAGAGCCTCGGGCCGCTCGGTCTCTGGGCGACGAGGTCGACCCCCTTGCTGGCGGTGCCGGCCAGCAGCGTGTTGGCGGCGGCGACCACCTCGGGGGTGGAGCGGTAGTTGCGGACCAGCTCGACGCTCGTGGCACCGGGGAAGCGCTGGGTGAAGTCGCGGAGGTAGCGCGCGTCGGCGCCCGCGAACGAGTAGATCGTCTGGGCCGGGTCGCCGACGACGCAGAGCTCGTCGCGGCCGCCGAGCCAGAGGTCGAGCAGGGCGTGCTGGAGCGGCGAGACGTCCTGGAACTCGTCGACGACGAACCACTTGTACTGACGGCGCACCTGGGCTGCCACGGCCTCGTTGTCGGCGAGCAGACCGGCGGCGAAGAGGAGCACGTCCTCCATGTCCATCCGCCCCTGACTGCGCTTGACCTCCTCGTAGGAGTCGAAGGCCCGCGCCACCACCGCGGGCTCCAGGCCCGAGACGGCGCGACCGCGGCTGGCGGCGACGGTGGGGTAGGCGTCAGGGGCGACGTTGGAGACCTTGGCCCACTCGATCTCGCTGGCGAGGTCGCGCAGGGTGGCCTGGTCGACACCGAGCCGCTGGCGCCGGGCCGCCAGGGCGAGCATCGACAGCTTGGACTCCGTGAGCTCGGGGAGCTCGCGCTGGTGGACGCGGGGCCAGAAGAAGCGCAGCTGGCGGAGCGCGGCCGAGTGGAAGGTGCGGGCCTGCACCCCCGGCGCGCCGAGCGCCCTGAGCCGCTCGCGCATCTCCCCTGCGGCGCGGGTGGTGAAGGACAGCGCGAGCACCTCGGTCGGCGCGTAGAGGCCGGTCGCGACACCGTGGGCGATCCGGTGGGTGATCGCGCGGGTCTTGCCCGTCCCGGCTCCGGCCAGGACCCGCACCGGGCCGCGAAGGGCCTCGGCGACCTGTCGCTGCTCGGGGTCGAGCGCTTCGAGCACGCTGGGCTCCTGCGGTGTCGTCGGGGCGGGACGGTCCCGGCCGGCGAGCGCCACCCTAGACGCCGGTGCCGACAACCGCCCCGGCGTGGTCGTCGTACCTGG
Organism: uncultured Nocardioides sp.; assembly: GCA_964503015.1. GTDB lineage: Bacteria > Actinomycetota > Actinomycetes > Propionibacteriales > Nocardioidaceae > Nocardioides. Next base: position 4,920 of record CAZDAO010000100.1, read on the forward strand.
GGACGAGCGGTGGCGCGCGACCGGTGTGACGTTGCCGACCCCTCCCGCCGAGGGGGAATGCTCCCGGCCGGAGCATGGTTGTGCGGGTCATGTCCGAGACCCAGTTCACGATGTTCACCACGCCCTGGTGCGGCTACTGCCACCGTCTCAAGAGCCAGCTCGACCGCGAGGGCATCGCCTTCGACCTGGTCGACATCGAGCAGGTGCCGGACGCCGCCCTGACCGTCGAGCAGGCCAACGGCGGCAACCAGACCGTGCCGACGCTGCTGTTCTCGGACGGCAGCACGCTGACGAACCCGTCCGTGGCGCAGGTCAAGGACAAGCTCGCGGCCCTTTCCTGACGGTGGGTCCGCAGCCGATCGCCCGACGGGGATAGCCTGACGTCGTGTCACTGCTCAACTCGATCGACCGAGACCACGTCCTGACCGCGATGGAGACGTGGGACGCAGCGGGCGGGGCCAACTACATGCTGGTCCGCGGTGGCGTCTCGACGCACGTGCTGCTCCACCACGGCAAGGAGTACGACGCCGCCGCGATCGCGGGCATCGCCCACGGCCTGGCGACCGGGCGCACGCTCGCGCCCCAGGACATCCCCGGCGGCGCAGCGGGAGCGAGCAAGGCGCTGACCCGCCTCGGCTTCGACATCCGCGACGACTCCCCACCCAGCGAGCGGGTGCCGGGCACGCGGGCGCGCACCCCGCGTACGACGTCCTCGTCGAGGTCGACGCGCAGCGCTGCGGCCCCCCGCCCCAAGCGCGTCGCGGCGACCGACAAGCCCGTCGACCTGTGCCCGCGCTGCTTCCTGGCGCTGCCCGCGACGGGCATCTGCGACAACTGCGACTGACCGGGGGTGGACCGGGACGCTCTCCGGCCCGCGCTCAGCCCCAGCCGGGGCCGTCCAACGGGCGGCCGAACCATGTCTCGATGAGCGAGGACGAGATGGAGACCCCGCGCGGCACCACCAGCTCGCCGGACCGACCAGCCGCCTCGAGCTCGGCCCGCGTCCACCAGCGCGCCTCCTCGATCTCGGCGCCGTCGACGTCGATGTCGGTGGTGAGCGCCCGGCCCGTGAAGCCGAGCATCAGGCTCGCCGGCAGCGGCCACGGCTGGCTGCCGAAGTAGGTCACCTCGCCGACCTGCACGCCGACCTCCTCGGCCACCTCGCGGCGTACGGCGTCCTCGAGCGTCTCCCCCGGCTCGCAGAACCCGGCCAGCGTCGACCACCGTCCGGCGGGCCAGGCGGCGTTGCGGCCGAGCAGGATCGCTTCCTCGTCGTCCTCGCCGTGGGTGATCGCCATGATCACCGCGGGGTCGGTCCGCGGGAACTGCGCCCGGTCGCACTGCGTGCACCGCAGCTCGTGGCCCGCCGCGCGGCTCACGAGCGAGCCGCCGCAGCGCGGGCAGAAGCGGGTGGCGTGGTGCCACTCGGCCAGCCCGATCGCGTGCATGAGCAACGGCGCCTGCTCGGCCGCGTGCTCCGCCAGGAGGCCGAGCACCCCGCGCAACGGGACCCAGTCGCCGGGCTCGCCGGGCGCGTCCTCCGGACTGACGATGACCGCGAGGTGCACGACGCCGTCGCGCGCTCCGAGCAGCACCAGGGTGCCTTCGGGCGCCTCGTCCGGCATCACCCACCGGATCTCGCCGTCGACGGGACGGAGCCGGTTGCCGGCCACGACGAGCACGCGGGTGGTCGGGTCCTGACGGACGTCGGCGAGCCACTCCTCGTCGGTCCGCCGCAGCCCCATCCGGTTGTGGGCGTGCCGGGACAGGGCGACGTGCGGCAGGGCGCGGTCGGTGGTCACCGGATCAGGCTAGCGCGGAACATTTTTGACAATGGTTCTCATTCGTGTTGAGAATCGTTCTCATGTTGAGACGACGAGCACGTGTCCTGTCCACCCCCCTCCTCGGCCTCCTCGGCCTCGCGCTCGGTGCGACCGCATGTGGGAGCGAGCGCGCCGCGACGGGCGAGGCACCCGACGCCGCACCCACCGGCTCGGCCGGGTCGGTGGAGTCCCGCGATCCCGCGCCACGTCTGGCGATCACCTACGACGGCGGGGTGATGGTCGTCGACGTCGCGACCGAGAAGGTGCTGCTCGAGGAGTCCCTCCCCGGATACCTCCGGGTGTCCGCTGCCGGCGACGGGCGTCATGTCCTGGTCGCGGCCCCGGGGGGCTGGCAGGCCCTCGACCTCGGCTCGTGGGGGCACGACCACGGCGACCACGCCCACCACTACACCGGCGACCCCCGCCTGACCGACGTACGGATCGACGCCGAGGAGCCCGGCCACGTGGTGACCCACGGTGGCCACACCACGGTCTTCGACGACGGGACCGGGGTGGCGACCTCGTTCGACGCGCACGACCTGGAGACCGGCGAGCTCGACGCCGAGACGTACTCGACGGGCGCGGCCCACCACGGCGTGGCGGTGCGAATGCCGGACCGCAACCTGGTCCACACCGTCGGCACCGAGGACTCGCGCTCGGGCGTGCGGCTGGTGAGCCCCGCCGGCATCGAGCTCGCGGCCACCGACGCGTGCCCGGGCGTGCACGGTGAGGCCTTCGCCGCCGACGCGGCCGTGCTCGGCTGCGAGGACGGCGCGGTCGTGGTCAGCGGACGCGAGATCCGCAAGGCGAGCAGCCCGGACGACTACGGCCGGATCGGCAACCAGGCCGGCTCGGAGGTCTCCCCCGTGCTCCTCGGCGACTACAAGGTCGACGCCGACGCGGAGCTGGAGCGTCCCACCCGGGTCTCACTGGTGGACACCCGCAAGGCCCGGGTGCGCTGGTCGACCTCGGCACCAGCTACAGCTTCCGGTCGCTCGCCCGCGGCCCGTCCGGTGAGGCGCTCGTCCTCGGCACCGACGGGGCGGTCCACGAGATCGACCCGACGTCCGGGCGCCGGCTGCGCAGCATCGAGGTCGTGGCGCCGTGGCGCGAGCCGCTCGACTGGCAGCGCGCGCGGCCCACGCTGCACGTGGTGGGAGCGACGGCGTACGTCACCGAGCCGGCGCGCGACGCGGTCCACGTGCTGGACCTCGGGTCCGGCCGGACGACCGGCACGATCGAGCTCCCGCACACACCGGACGAGATCGTCGCCAACGCCGGCTGAGGGCCGCGCGGGACCTAGGCTGGGCGCCGTGAGCACCCACATCGGCGCCCAGCCGGGCGACATCGCCCCCACCGTCCTGCTGCCCGGCGACCCGCTGCGGGCGAGGTGGATCGCGGAGACCTTCCTCGACGACGCCCGCTGCTACAGCGAGGTCCGCGGGATGTACGGCTACACCGGCACCTGGCACGGCCACCCGGTTTCGGTCCAGGGCTCCGGCATGGGTCAGCCGTCGATGTCGATCTACGTCAACGAGCTGTTCCGCGACTACGACGTGCAGTCGATCGTCCGGGTGGGCTCGTGCGGCGCGGCCACCGAGGACGTCGCCGTGCGGGACGTCATCATCGCCTCGGGCGCCTGCACCGACTCCTCGATGAACCGGATCGCCTTCCACGGCATCGACTACGCACCCGTGGCCGACTTCGGCCTGCTCCGCGCCGCGGTGGAGGCGGCCGAGTCGCGCGAGGGCGGCTCGCCGTTCCACGTCGGCCTGATCTTCTCCAGCGACTCCTTCTACCCCGCCCGTCCCGAGCTGCTGGGCGAGATGGTGAAGTACGGCGTCCTCGGGGTCGAGATGGAGGCGAGCGCGCTCTACACGCTCGCCGCCAAGCACGGCGGCCGGGCGCTGGCGATCTGCACGGTCTCCGACCACATCGTCACCGGCGAGGAGACCACGTCGCAGGAGCGGGAGCAGACCTTCGGCGAGATGGTCGAGATCGCGCTCACGGCCGCGCTGCGCTGACGAGCGCCGGTCCGCCTCAGATCCGCAGCAGCTCCTCGAGGGCGTCGCGACCCGGGAGGTCGTGCGGCTCGACCGTGCGACCGGAGCGGACGTAGTGGAACACGGCGCGCACCCGTTCGGGGGGCACGCCGGTGAGCTCGGCCCACGCGAGGCGGTAGAGGGCGAGCTGCAGCGGGTCGGAGGTCTCGTGGCGGCTGGTCTTCCAGTCGACGACGAGGTAGCCGCCCCCCGACTCGGCGGGCTCGGCGTAGACCGCGTCGATGCGACCGCGGACCACCTGGCCGGCGAGCACCAGGGCGAACGGCGCCTCCACGGCGTGCGGGACGCGGTCGGCGAAGGGGCCGTCCTCGAAGCGCTTGACCACGTCGCCGAGGTCGGCCTCGTCGTCGATGCCGGCGTCGGCACGGCCCGGCAGCTCGTCGGGTTCGATCAACGCCTGCTGGCCGAACCGCTCCTCGACCCAGGCGTGGAAGGCCGTGCCGAAGCGGGCGGCGGGCGACGGGGGCCGGGGCATCGGGCGCGCGAGGTCGCGGGCGAACGCGTCGGGGTCGTCGCGCAACCGCGCGACCGACGTGGCCGACAGGCTGCTCGGCAGCGGCAGGTCGATCGAGGTCGAGCGCTCGGCGCGCGCCTCGGCGATCAGCTGGGCGAGGTCGTCGTCCCACGCGGCCACCTGGGCTGCCTCGACCATGTCGAGGCCCTCGTCGGGCGCCGTGGGGTCGATCGAGCGGACGAGCTCGGCGGCGGCGATCCGGCGGGTGGCCTCCTCCCCGGGGCCGGGGACGGGCCACGGCCTGGACGGATCGACGTCGTCGTTGGGGTTGGGCGACTTCGGCGCCGGCTTGTCGATCCAGCGCTCGACGGGCTCGCCCCACTCCTCGACCTGCTCGCGCACGACGCGCTGGTAGGCGGAAGGTCCGAACGGCGTCGACCGCTGGCCCCAGACGTAGGACGTGACGGCGAGGTGGTGGGCGGCGCGGGTGTAGGCGACGTAGCCCAGGCGCAGCTCCTCCTCGGCGTCATGGGCCTTGGTGGCCGCTCGGTAGGCGTCGAGGGCGGCCTTGTCGTGGCCGGCGAGCTGGGGCTGGTCGGCCCGGTCGCCGCGCAGCGGGGCGGGCAGCACGGCCGGGGAGGACGTCCAGAGCGTGCGCGAGCGGTTGCTCGGGAAGCGGGTCTCCCCCACCCCGACGCAGAACACCGATGACCACTCCAGGCCCTTCGCCCGGTGGACGGTGAGCAGCTTGACGGAGTCGGCGGCGGTCGGGGTGGCGACGTCGAGGCCGTTGCCCTGGTCGTCCTCGGCGGTGAGGTAGGCGAGGAGCGCCGGCAGGGTGACGTCGCCGTCGACGCTCTGGAACTCCGCCACCGCCTTCACGAACAGGTCGAGGTTGTCGCGGCGCGCGGCCGCGGCCGGTGAG
>CAZDAO010000101.1:0-10124 GCA_964503015.1 uncultured Nocardioides sp.
GTTGGCCAGGGCCACCAGGCCGTAGCGGGAGACCCCGCCGTAGGTCGGCTTCACGCCGACGGTGCCGGTGACGGCACCGGGCTGGCGGATCGAGCCGCCGGTGTCGGTGCCGATCGCGAGCGGGGCCTCGAACGCGGCGACCGCGGCCGCGGAGCCACCACCGGAGCCGCCGGGGATCCGGTCGAGGTCCCACGGGTTGCGGGTCGGGCCGTAGGCCGAGTGCTCGGTGGACGACCCCATCGCGAACTCGTCCATGTTGGTCTTGCCGAGGATCGGCAGGCCGGCCTCACGCAGCCGCGCGACCACGGTCGCGTCGTAGGGCGGGACCCAGCCTTCGAGGATCTTCGAGCCGCAGGTGGTCGGCAGGCCGCGCGTGGTGAGCACGTCCTTCACCGCGATCGGTACGCCGTCGAGCGGGCCTCGCGCCTCGCCGCGCGCGCGGCGGGCGTCGCGCTCGGCGGCGTCGGCGAGGGCACCCTCACCGTCGACGTGCAGGAACGCGTGGACTCGCTCGTCGACCTCGGCGATGCGGTCGAGGTGCAGCCGGGTCAGCTCGACGCTGGTCGTCTCGCCCTCGGCCAGGGCCGCGGCGAGGTCGGCCGCGGTGTCGCGCACGGTGCTCATCAGGCCTCCTCCCCGAGGATGCGCGGGACCGAGAAGCGCTGGTCCTCCACGGCCGGGGCGCCGGACAGCGCCTCCTCGGCCGTCAGCCCGGGCACCACGACGTCCTCGCGGAACACGTTGGTCAGCGGCAGCGCGTGCGAGGTGGGCGGCACGTCGTCACCGGCGACGCCGTTGATGGACGCGACCGACTCGAGGATGACGCTCAGCTGCGGCGCCAGGTGGTCGAGCTCGGCGTCGGAGAGGTCGATGCGGGCGAGCATGGCCAGGTGGGCCACCTCGTCCCGGGAGATCTCAGGCATGCGGGCAATCCTAGGTCCACGCCCCGCCCGCCCCGGCGGGCGGTCGGGACCGCCGTCCCGATCGTCCCGCCCGCGCCTCCGACGTCAGCAGCTGGAGCGCTTCTCGGCCGCCTTGCAGGTGTCGTTGCCGCCGCGGCCACGGGCGATGTCGAAGCCCTTGCCCCCGTCGAGGCGGTCGGGCTGGCGCGAGCCGGTCATCACGTCCGCACCGCCGCGACCGTAGATCTCCACCCGGTAGTCGGGGTTGGCGGTGATGATCTCCGAGTCGTTGCTGCCCTTGAAGATCGACAGGGTGCGCGCCGGCAGAACGATGTCGCTGAAGCCGGTGATCTTGCCCTCGAGCGTGTAGGGCTGCAGGTCGCGGATGGTCGTCCTCTTCAGCTGGTCGATGCGGACCGTCGGCTTGAGGGCCGGGTTGGAGCTGGGCAGCAGGCGCAGCTTGTCCTGGCCGCCGTAGCCCTTGGCCACGAAGCCGGAGTCCACCGGCAGCGGGAAGCTGACGGTGTCGACGCCACCGCCGCCGCGGATGACCTGGTGCAGCTCGGACGTGGAGGTCAACGAGTCCTCACCCGTGCCACCGACGAGGACGTCGTAGCCCGACGTGCCGCTGAGGGAGTCGTCGCCGGCCTCGCCGTAGAGACGGTCGTTGCCCACCGCGCTGCTGGTGTCGGCGACGACGATGTCGTCACCTCCGCGAGCGAAGATCGTGTCGTCGCCGCCGCGCGCGTAGATGGCGTCGTCACCGTTGGTGCCCTTGATGGTGTCGCCGAGCTCGGAGCCCGCGATGCGGATGCCGCGGCTGTAGCCCGTCACGGTGTCGTTGCCGTTGGCCGTGATCGGCACGGTCGCGGCGGCGCGGAAGTCGACGACGACCGGAGCCGGCGCATCGGCGTACGACACGCCGTCGAGCACCCGGGTCGTGCCCTCGCTGGGCTGGCGGAAGTCGAAGCCGAGGTCGATCGTGTCGTCGCCGAGACCGCCGGAGATCGTGTCGCCCTTCATCAGCGTGCGGCCGAACCGGTCGACCTTGACCAGGTCGGCCTCGCCGTAGAGCCGGTCGTTGCCCTCGCCGCCGACGATGACGTCGGCACCGTCTCCTCCGCAGATCACGTCGTTGCCGCCACCACCGCGGATGGTGTCGTTGCCGCCCCGGGCGACGATGACGTCGCGCCGTGGGGTGCCGTTGATCGTGTTGCCCTTGTTGTTGCCCACGATCGTGGCCTTGAGGCCGGCGCACGTGGGGGCGGCCGCCTGGGCGAGCGGCGCGATGGCCACCGGGGCGGCGAGGCCCGCGGCGGCGACGAGCGCGGGGACGAGTGATCGGACGAGACGCATGCTGACTCCCAGAGGTTGGTCGGTCCGTGTCTCCTACCGCATCCTGCGTCCCTCAAACCCCCTGTCGCCACCCGCCTGCGGGTGGGCGCGTGCGACGACCAGCGACGACCGGCGACGACTAGGTCGTCAGGCCGTCGGGCCCCTTCTCGAGCAGCGTGGTGAACTGCGCCTCGTCGAGGATGCGGAGACCGAGCTGCTCGGCCTTGTCGGCCTTGGACCCGGCGTTGTCACCGACCACGACGTAGTCGGTGTTCTTGGAGACGGAGCCGGCCGCCTTGCCGCCACGGCTGATGATCGCCTCCTTCACCGAGTCGCGGGTGTAGTGCTGGAGCGAGCCGGTCGCGACGATGGTGAGCCCCTCGAGCGTGCGGGCGATCGAGGCGTCGCGCTCGTCGGCCATCGACACGCCGGCAGCCTCCCACGCGTCGACGATCGCGCGGTGCCAGTCGACCTCGAACCAGGCGATCACGGCCTCGGCGATCGTCGGGCCGACCCCCTCGGCCGCGGCGAGCTCCTCCTCCGTGGCGGCGCGGATGGCTGCCATCGACTCGAACTCCTGGGCCAGTGCGCGCGCCGCCGTCGGCCCGACGTGGCGGATGGACAGCGCGACCAGCACGCGCCACAGCGGCACCTGCTTGGCCTTGTCGAGGTTGGCGGCCAGGCGCTCACCGTTGGCGGAGAGCTGCGGCCCCTCCTCCCCCTTCTTCGGCGCCCGGGTGAACAGCGGCGCCTTCACCAGCTGCTCGCGGGTCAGCGAGAACAGGTCGCCCTCGTCGGTGATCACCCCGGCGTCGATGAGCGCGGCGGCCGCTTCGTAGCCCAGGCCCTCGATGTCGAAGGCGCCCCGTCCGGCGACGTGGAAGACCCGCTCGCGCACCTGGGCCGGGCAGTGCTGGTGGTTGGGGCAGCGGAGGTCCTTGTCGCCCTCCTTCTGCTCGGCCAACCGGGTGCCGCAGGACGGGCAGTCCTCGGGCATCACCCACTTCTCGAGGCCCTCGGGGCGCAGGCCGAGCACCGGCCCGACGATCTCGGGGATCACGTCGCCGGCCTTGCGCAGCACGACGGTGTCGCCGGGGCGCACGTCCTTGCGCTCGACCTCGTAGCGGTTGTGGAGGGTGGCGTTCTCGACGGTCGAGCCGGCCACCTTGGTCGGCTCCATCACGCCGTAGGGGGTGGCCCGGCCGGTGCGACCGATGTTGACGCGGATGTCGAGGAGCTTGGCGTTGACCTCCTCGGGCGGGTACTTGAAGGCGATGGCCCACCGCGGTGCCCGCGACGTCGAGCCCATGCGACGCTGGAGCGAGACCTCGTCGACCTTCACCACGACGCCGTCGATCTCGTAGGGGACGATCGAGTGGCGGCGCTCCCCCGCGTCCTCGATGTAGGCCTCGACGTCCTTGAGCGTCGGCACCACCCGCACCTGGTCGGAGGTCGGCAGACCCCACGCCGCCAGGGCCTCGTAGGCATGGGACTGGGCGACCGGCTCGAACCCGCGCCGCTCGCCGATGCCGTGGCAGACCATGCCGAGCGCACGGCCGGCGGTCACGCGCGGATCCTTCTGGCGCAGCGAGCCGGCCGCGGCGTTGCGCGGGTTGGCGAAGGCGGGCCGACCCGCCTCGGTCATCGAGACGTTGAGCCGCTCGAACGCCTCCGTGGGGAGGAACACCTCGCCCCGGACCTCGAGCAGGGACGGCACCGGGAACTCGTCGGTGCCGGTGAGGCGGTGGGGCACCGACTCGATGGTCTTGACGTTGGGGGTGACGTCCTCACCGGTGCGACCGTCGCCCCGGGTCAGCGCGCGGACCAGCCGGCCGTCCTCGTAGAGCAGGTTGATCGCGAGGCCGTCGACCTTGAGCTCGCACAGCAGGTCGGGAGCGGACAGTCCCTCACGCTGGAGGCGGGAGTACCACGCCTCGAGCTCGTCGTAGGAGAAGGCGTTGTCGAGGCTCTCCATCCGCTGGAGGTGGTCGACGGCTGTGAACTCGGTCGACACCGCGCCGCCGACCTTCTGCGTCGGCGAGTCGGGCGTGCGGAGCTCGGGGTAGGACTCCTCGAGGGCCTCGAGCTCGCGCAGCCTGACGTCGAAGTCGGCGTCGGAGAGGGTCGGGTCGTCGAGGACGTAGTAGCGCCAGCGAGCGTCCTCGACCTGCTCGCTGAGCTCCTGGTGGCGCTCCCGCGCCTCGGGCGTGGCGCTGGCGACCTGGGGCTCGTCGGCGGGCTCGTCGGCGGAACTCATGGACACAGTCTGCCGCCCACCTCCGACACCCGGCGTACGCCCTCGCCGTGCCGCACGGCAGGGCACTGGTCTGGACCGGATGAAACGCATTTGTTCCATCCGACCACCCGGGCTACGCTCCTGACGAAACGGAACCGTTTCGTTTCATTCTCTCGCCCACCCGATCCCGGAGAGGACGCATGACGCCCATCGAAGCCGGCACCCGCCCCCGCGTGGAGGGCGAGCGCGAGCAGGAGATCCTCGGCGCCACCCTCGAGGTGCTCGCCGAGGTCGGCTACGACCTTCTCACCATGGACGCTGTCGCCACCCGGGCCAAGGCTTCCAAGGCCACTCTCTACCGCCGGTGGCGGGGCAAGCCCGAGCTCGTCGTCGCGGCCGTCACCTACCACCACACCCCGGCGACGACCGTGCCCGACACCGGCACGTTGCGCGGAGACCTCCTCGCCGCCTACTGCGGCAGCGGCGGCATCGACGATCCCCGGGCCCAGGCGGTCCTCGCCGCCGTGGTGACCGCCATGGGGCGCGACCCGGAGTTCGCCGAGGTCTACCGCCGCGACTTCATCGGCCCCAAGGTCGCCGCCTCACGCACGATCTACGAGCGCGCCCGCGAGCGCGGCGAGGTCCACCCCGACGTCGACCTCACCATCCTCGCGCCGTCGCTGGCCGGGATCGTGCTCCACCGGGCGTTCCTGCTCGGCGACGTCGTCACGCCCGAGCTGATCGGCCGGATCCTCGACGAGGTGATCCTCCCGGCCGCCCGCTGCGGCCCACTGTCAGACCCTTCCGCTTCACTCGACCCGACCCACGAACCCTGAGGAATCCCATGACCGACCTGGCTCCGGTTGCCGACGAGGTGACCCCCGAGCAGCACAAGCGCCTGCGCTGGGCACTCGTGCTCATCTCCCTGGCGCAGCTGATGGTGGTGCTCGACAGCACCATCGCCAACATCGCCCTGCCGTTCATCGGCAACGACCTGTCCATCGAGCAGGCCAACCTGCAGTGGATCGTCACCGGCTACGCCCTGACCTTCGGAGGCTTCCTGCTCCTCGGCGGCCGGTTGGCCGACCTGATGGGTCGGCGGCTCATCTTCATGGCCGGCGTGCTGCTCTTCGCCGTCGCCTCGCTCGTGGGCGGCTTCGCCCAGAACGAGGCCATGCTGCTCGGCGCCCGTGCCTTCCAGGGCCTCGGCGCCGCGCTGGCCTCGCCCGCGGCGCTCGCGCTGATCGCCACCACGTTCCCGGCCGGCAAGGAGCGCAACCGTGCCTTCGCGGTCTACGCCGCGATGGCCGGCGTCGGTGCCGCCGTCGGACTGATCCTGGGCGGCTGGCTCACCGGCCTCGACTCCCCGCTCGGCATCGCCGGCTGGCGCTACACCTTCCTCATCGTCGTCCCGATCGGCCTGGCGGCCGCCTTCTTCGCCCCGCGCTTCTTCGACGAGTCCGAGCGCCACGAGGGCGAGCTCGACGTCCCCGGTGCGATCACCGGCACCGCCGGCCTCCTCGCCATCGTGTTCGGCCTCAGCCGCGCCGGCCAGGAGGAGTACGGCTGGGGAGCCACCAGCACCATCCTCAGCCTCGCCCTCGGCGTGGCCCTGCTCGCGCTGTTCGTCGTCATCGAGACCCGCGTCCAGCACCCGCTGCTGCCGTTCCGGATCTTCGCGAGCCGCAACCGCGCGGCCGCGTTCGCGGTGATGATGATCGTGCCGGCCGCGATGTTCGCGATGTTCTTCTTCCTGTCGCTGTTCATCCAGCTCGTGGTGGGCTACTCCCCGCTGCACACCGGCTTCGCGTTCCTGCCGTTCTCGATCGCGATGATCATCTCGGCCACCGCTGCGAGCAAGCTGGTCAGCACGGTGGACCCGCGCTTCCTCTCCGGGATCGGCACGATCATGTCGGCCATCGCCCTCTTCGGCTTCAGCCGGCTCGACGTCCCCGACAGCGCCTCCGGCATCCTCGACTCGGTCGCCGGCGGCGGGCACCTCGGCGACGGCGTGAACTACTGGACCCACGTCCTGCCGTTCATCGTGCTGATGGCCTTCGGCATGGGACTCAACTTCGTCCCGCTCACCCTGGTCGCGGTGCACCGCCTCCGCGCGCAGGACTCGGGCATCGGCTCAGGGGTGCTCAACACGATGCAGCAGGTCGGCGGCGCGCTCGGTCTGGCGACGCTCAGCACGGTCGCGCTGCACTTCTCACAGTCGCGGGCCGAGGAGGTCGCCCCCCAGCTGGGTGCCGCCGCCCAGGGCCAGCTGACGCCGGACCAGATCGGTCCGATCGCGGGGATCGTCGGCTTCGCCGACGGTGCGACCAGCGCCTTCCTGGTGGGCTCGATGATGATGCTGGCGGCCTCGGCCGTCGTGTGGATCTTCCTCGACGTCCACCACGACGAGCTCGCGACCGACGACGCACCCGAAGGTGTGGGCGTGCACTGACGCACCGCCCGATCGCGCGCGAGGGAGGATCTCCGGTGACGGAGGTCCTCCCTCCGCGCATCTTCCCGCCATCCACGACCGTCCCGGCTCCGAAGGACACGCGTGAGCAACCCGCACCTGACGACGTACGACGCCCCGGGCCGCCCCCGCGCGGTGGTCCTCGTCCTACACGGCGGCAAGCCGCGCTCGCGTCAGGCCGTCGACGGACGCAGCGCCTCGTGGCGCCGCGCGCTGTGGCTGCAGCGCAGCATCGCGCCGCGCGCCCACGAAGCGGCCCTCGGCGTGTGGCTGGTCCGCTACCGCGAGCGCGGGTGGAACGGCGGCGACCGCCTCGACGACGCCCGGTGGGCCCTCGACCGGGTCCGCGCCACGCACGGCGACGTGCCGGTCGTCCTGCTCGGCCACTCGATGGGTGCCCGCGTGGCGGTCCACGTGGCCGACGACCCGTCCGTGGTCGGCGTGGTGGGGCTCGCGCCGTGGTGGTCGGCCCACGACCCCGTCGACACGCTCGAGGGTCGCGCGCTCCACGCCGCCCACGGCCGGCGCGACCGCATCACCTCGTTCGGTGAGACCGCCCGCTACGTCGAGCGCGCCCGCGCGGTCGCGGCCCGCGCCGACCTGCGCGACATGGGAGCGCTCGGCCACTACATGCTCACCGCGTCCGCGCGCTGGCACGACGTGGCCCTCGAGTCTGCGCTCGACGTGCTGGCGGGGACCCCCCTGTCCGACCGGTAGGCCGGCGGCCGGGCGACCAGGGCCGCCCGGTCGGGCCGGCCGAGGTCAGAGGTTGCGCGCGACCGTCGCCGAGAGGCGCACGGCCCGCGCCGCCCAGTCCGGCGAGGCCCCGGCCAGCCCGCAGGTCGGGGTGACCACGACCCGCTCCCCCACGGTCTCGGGGTCGAGCCCGAGCATGTCGAGCCACCTCTGCAGTCGCTCGGTGACGCGCGCGTCCGACACCTCCGTCGTCGGGTCGGTGGAGGGTACGACGCCCAGCGCGGCGTGGCGGCCGCCCTCGAGCACCTCCGCGAAGGTGTCCAGGTCCTCCGGGCCGAGCATCGACAGGTCGGCGGAGAGGCCGGCAGCCCCGGTGCCCGCGACCAGCGACCACGGGGTCTGCGGGGCGCAGGAGTGGACCCAGGCCTCGCCGCCCGCGTCGGCGATCGCGGCGACCACCCACGCCAGGTGCGCCGAGGCCTCGGGCAGGTCGACGCTGCGGTGCCGGCCGAAGCCGCTGGCGGTCGGCACCCGACCGGCCACGACGGCTGCGAGCGCCGGCTCGTCGACCTGCACCACGAGCCGGTCCACCCCGCCCAGGCGGCGTCGGAGGTCCGCCACGTGGGCGGCCAGTCCCTCGGCCAGCGCCTGGGCGAGCTCGCGACGGGCGCCGTGGTCGCTCAGGACCTTGTCGCCGCGCGGCTTCTCCACGGTCGCGGCGAGCGTCCACGGTCCGGCGACCTGGGTCTTGAACGCACCGGCGTACCCCTGTGCCAGCTCCTCGACGACGTCGAGGTCCTGGGCCAGCAGCGAGCGCGCCCGCCGGTGGTCGACGCCACTGGCATCGGTGAGCCGCCAGCCGGCAGGCTGCAGGTCGGCCGCCAGTCCCTCGACCACGGCCAGCCCGCGGCCGGTCATGCCAGCAGTGACGCCGCGGCCGGGCAGCTCCGGCACGTGAGGCAGGTCGGGCAGCTCACCCAGCACGAGGCGCACGGCCTCGGCGTGGTCGGTCCCGGGCAGCGACCCGACACCCGTCGCGATGCTCATGCGAGGTCCTCACGGCCCGGCTCGGAGGAGCGCAGCGCACAGGAGGAACGTCGTGGGGTGTTCATCGGTCCCCCGCCTCGGCCAGCAGCCGCGCAGCGGCGCCGTCGACGGATCGGGTGGAGGCGCTGACCAGGGCCACGCCGACGTCGTGCGCCCGGTCGATGCCGACGAAGGAACGGAAGCCACCGGTCCCGCCGTTGTGCCAGGTCACCTCGCGGCGCAGCAGGTCCCCGGTGAGCCAGCCCGCGCCGATGCGCTGCTTCCCGGCGAACGAGGTGCGCGGCTCCAGCGCGTCGGCGCCCGGCACCGTCCGGTCGAGCATCGCGCGCAGCCAGACGGCGAGGTCGGCCGCCGACGACCGGACGCCGCCGGCCGGGCCGATCGCCTCGTTGGCCCACGCCTCCACGACGCGGCCGGCGCGGTTGCGGGGCGCGACCGCACCCGGTCGGAGGTCCCCGGGGGACGTCGGCACGTAGGTGTCGACCAGGCCGAGCGGGGCCGCGAGGCGCCGCGCGACCAGGTCGCCGTACGTCGTCCCCGCAGCGGCCGCGACCGCGTGACCGAGCACCTGGAAGCCGAGGTTGGAGTAGCTGGGCCGGCCGCGCCGGCCGACGTCGACCTGGCCGAGGCCGGCCAGCAGCTCCGGCAGGTCCTCGCGGTAGGGGTTGCGGCCCTCCCGCCAGAGCTCCCAGGTGCGACGCAGCACCTGTCCTCCGCCCGCCAGCCGAGGCAGGCCGGACGTGTGCGTGGCCAGGTCGCCCAGCGCGATGGCGCCGATCGGCCCGTCGACCGGCAGGTGGTCACCCACGACGGCCGTCTCGGACAGCGCACCGCGTGCGACCGCGTCGCGCCACAGCAGCCCGGTGACGCCCTTGGAGACCGAGCCCAGCTCCACGTCGTCGTGGACGCCGGCACCGACCGCGTCGACCTCCGGTCCGTCCGGGGTGACGAGCGCGACGACGTAGGTCGTGTGCCGGGAGCCGAGCAGCGCTCCGGCCCGGTGGGCGAGCGTGCTCATGCAGGGACGACCTCGACCGGCCGGGTCGACGCGATCGTGGCCGATCCGACCACGCGGGTGCCGTCGTAGATCACCGCCGCCTGGCCGGGCGCGACGCCCTCGGCGGGGTCGTGGAGCTCGATCTCGACCCGGTCGCCCTCGACCACCACGGTGGCGCGGTGCTCGGCGCCGTGCGCCCGGAGCTGGACGGTCCCCTCCACCCGCTCCGGGACGGTGCCGCACCAGCGCGGCCGGGTGCCCGAGACGTGCCCGACGGCGAGCCGATCGCGCGGCCCGACGGTGACGGCGCGCAGATCCTCGTCGTTGCCGACGCAGCTGAACACCACCTCGGCGCCGTCGGCCGCTGCGGCCGGCGATTCGGCGGCCCGGCCCGCATGGCGCGCGAGCCAGCGCTCGCGGGTCGCGGCCGTCCGGATGTAG
>CAZDAO010000102.1:0-10043 GCA_964503015.1 uncultured Nocardioides sp.
CAGCGGCGCGAGACCGCGGAGCGGATGGCGCTCAACGCGCCGATCCAGGGCTCGGCCGCGGACCTGGTCAAGGTCGCGATGCTCGGCGTCGAGCGCGCGCTGGTCGAGCAGGGGCTGCGCTCGAGGATGCTGCTCCAGGTGCACGACGAGCTCGTGTTCGAGGTCGCTCCGGGCGAGGCCGACGCGCTTGCCGCGCTGGTGCGCGCGGAGATGGGCGGCGCGGCCGACCTGCTGGTCCCGCTCGACGTGTCGGTCGGCTCCGGCCGCAGCTGGCACGACGCGGCTCACTGAGCCGGCTCGCCCGGCAGCGCCGGCCGACCGGATGCTCAGGCGACCGGTTCGGCCGCGACGGGTGTCGGCTGGGCGCGCTCGGCGAGATGCAGGCTGACGATCGTCAGCACGGCGAGCAGCGCCGCGTCGACCGCCACGACCACCGAGACGAGACCCTCGAGGGTGTGCACCCGCGAGCCGAGCACGACCACTGCGGCGAGCGCACCCCAGACCAGCACGACCGTACGGCGGCCCTGCCGCGCGAGGACGGCGTACACCTGGAGCTGCAGCATCGCCAGCACCGTGCCGAGCACGGCGAAGACCCACAGCAGCCGCTCGACCTCGTCGAAGTCCGACCCGCCGACGAAGACCATCGCGACGTCGGAGAGCACCCGCGCAGCCACGACTGCCACCGCCCCCAGGACGGCGACGAGTGCCAGGCTGCGCACGAGGGCCCGGCGCCGGCTCTCCGGGGTCGCCATGTCGGGGAACGCGATGACCACGACGAACTGGGGCAGGAACAGCATCACCTTGGCCATGATCAGGCCGGCGGCGTAGAGCCCGGCGTCGTGCTCGTCGAGCACCTGACGGGCGAGCACGATGTCCACGCTGGACAGCGCGAAGTAGGCGAACAGGACCTGGGCGTTGTGGGCGCTCTCCACGAGCATCGAGCGGGCGGAGTGCTCGGGCGCGTCCGCATCGGGCGTACGGCGGCGCCGCAGCGCCCACCACCCGACCAGCAGCGGGAACAGGTAGCCGAGGCCGACGCCGAGGATGGCGCTGGTGGCGTCGGGGCGCCAGAGGATCATCGCGGTCCCGACGGCCAACCGGGGGATGCCCCCGGCGAGGTAGAAGACCGCGAGCGCACCCCAGCGACGTTCGCCCTGGAGGATCCCGGCCTGCCCGCCGGCCAGCGTCAGCGGCACCGCCGCGACCGCGACCACGACCGCGGTGAGGAGGCTGTCGAGGTTGAGCAGCGCGTCGATCACCGGGACGAGCAGGCACAGGACGAGGCCGACGGCGAGCGAGACCTTCGAGGTGAGGGCGAGGATCGCCTGCTCGATCGCGGCCACGTTGCCCTGGTCGACCGCGATCCGGCGGGCCGCGGTGGCCTGCAGGCCGAGCGCGACCACTTGGACGACGATCAACATGCTCAGGCACGCGACGAAGGCGCCGTACTCCGCGGGGCCGATGATCCGGGCGGCGAGCATGGTGAAGCCGTAGGTCGCGATGTTCATCACGCTGGTGGCCACGGCGACCGCGCTGCCGTCGAAGCCGCGTCGGGTGCGCGCGCTGCTCGCTGCCGTCACGTCGGAGATCCTAGGTTCACGAAGGTCCATGCTCGGGTCGGTGCTCGGTCCGGTCAGTAGGGGTCGGCGGTGCCGGTGTGCCCGAGCAGCCGTGCGAGGGGTCGCGCACGGAGCCGGAGCAGCACCTTGACCACCAGGTTGCGCGCGAACCACGGCAGCTCGCGGCCGACACGGAGCCGGTCGGCCACCGTGGGCCGGCCGACCACGAACCGGGCCAGCGAGCCGGTGCGGCCGGTGTAGCGGTGGCGGTCCGTGGTGAGGGCGTCGCGGAGCACGGCGAGGGTCACGCCGAGGGAGGAGAAGGCGTCGTGGACGAGCACGACGTCGCCCGGCCGGAGGAACGCGCTCCACCGAAGGTCGTCGAGGCACGACCACACGTCGTGCTTGCCGTCGACGTAGACCATCCGGAGCTCGCCGGACCACTCCTCACGCGCCGAGCGGCTGGTGGTCACCCGCACGTCGACACGGTCGGCCAGGCCGGCGTCGGCCAGGTGCGCCCGCAGGCGCTGCTCGGTGTCCGGCCGGCCGTACCTCCAGTCGTCGGGGAAGGGATCCACGGCCGTCACGGCGGCGCCGCTGGCGGCGAGCACGATCGTCGACCGTCCCAGGTGGCTGCCGACCTCGACCACCCGTCCGGGGGCGGCGGCGCGGGCGGTGTCGTACAGCGTGCGCGCCTGGTCCTCGGTGAGCCACCCGTCGACCCGGTCGGCGAGCCGCCACGCGTCCTCGAAGGCGAGGACCGGCTCGGTCGGGTCTGGCACGGAGGTCCTCGCGAAGCGTCGTGGAACGGGGGTCTGGCGATCCGCCACAGCATAGGCTGGTCCGGTGGTGGCGGCAGGGAAGTTGCGCAGACCGGCCGCCCGGCCGCTAAGCGCTCGCCCGTGGCAGGACTGGGTCGTGCTGCTCTGGCCGCCGGCCCTGGCCCTCGTGCTGGTGGCACCCCTGATGGTCCGCCCGGGCCACCCGCTCGCGCGCGACCTGGTCTTCGTGCCGCGCCAGCCCTTCACCGACGCCACCTGGGGTCTCGGCGACGTCGCGCCGCGCGCGGTCCCGCTCGACGCGGTGGTGGCGGCGCTGACGCACGTCGTCGACGGGGGAGTGCTGGCCCGGATCGTGCTCCCGCTGACACTCGCGGTGCTCGGCTGGGGCGTGGCCGCCCTGCTCGCTCCCGCGGGGCGCACGGCCCAGCTGGCCGGGTCGGGCTTCGCGGTCTGGAACGCGTACGTCGTCGAACGGCTCGCCCTCGGGCAGTGGGCGCTGCTCCTCGGACTGGCCGCGCTCCCGTGGCTGGTCGCAGCGGCCATGCGCTACCGCGGGTCCGGACGGTGCGTCGACCTCGCGGCGGCGACCGCGTGGGCCGCCGTGGCGTCGTTGACACCGACCGGCGGCCTGTTCGCGCTGGCCGGCCTGGTGGTGGCGTGCGCCCCGCACCTGTGGCGCACGGCCGTGGTCCTGGTGGCCGGGCTGGCCCTGCAGGCGCCGTGGGTCGTCGCCGCCCTGACCGGGCCTGGCAGCAGGGTCTCCGACACGTCGGGGGTCTCGGTCTTCGCCCCGGACACCGGGTCGCCGTTCGGACCGGTCGTCGCGCTGCTCGGCCTCGGCGGGATCTGGGACGCGGGCTCCGAGCCGGCCACCCGGACGACCTGGCCGGCGTTGGTCGCCGCGGTCGTGGTGGTGGTCGTGCTGGCGGTCGGAGTGCTGATGCTGCGACGCGTGTGGGGGACCGGTGACACCCTCCGCTGGACCCTCCTCGCCGTCGCGCTGGGGGGCGCCGCGGTCGTCGCCGCCACCTCCTGGGGCGAGGACGTCATGGTGTGGCTGGTGGGGACCGTCCCGGGTGCGGGGCTGCTGCGCGACACGCAGAAGCTGCTGGCACCGGTCGTGGTGCTCGCTGCAGCAGCCTTCGGGGCCTGCGTGGCCCGGGTCGGCCGTGCGCTGGCCGGCACCGAGACCCACGGCCTGGCGGTGCTCGCGCTCGCGACGGTGCCGGTGCTCCTCGTGCCGGACGCCGCGACCGAGACCTGGCGCACGGTCGCGCCGGTGACCTTCCCCGACGACCTCGACCGCGCCGCAGACCTCCTCGCGGGCGAGGACGGCGTGGCCGTGACGCTGCCGTGGCGGTCCTACCGGGCGTTCGCGTGGGGCCACCGCGGGATGACGTCGTCGGACCCGGCGATCCGGATGTTCGACGCCGACGTGGTGACCAGCGACTCGCTCCAGGTGGGAGCGGTCCTGGTGCCGGGGGAGAGCACCCTCGCGGCGCGGATCGGCGCGGCGCTCGAGGACGGACCTCCGGCGCAGTCCCTGCCGGGGCTGGGCGTGACGTGGGTCGTGGTCTACCCCGACGACCGCGAGGCCGCCCAGCTCGACCTGACGGGCCTCGAGCCGGCCCTGGTCGGCGACGACGTCGAGGTCTACCGGGTGCCGGGCGCCGAACCAGGACCCGCACCCGACTCCGACCTGCGACGCGTGGCGGTGTGGACGGCGCACCTGCTGGCGCTGGGCATCGCGCTGGCCGCCGTGCTCGCGCGTCTCGTGGGCGGCGCGCGCCGCGGAGGACGCGGGCGGAACCCGACACGAACCGTCCCCGCTCGAGAACGCGACGCGAACTGCCAGTTCATGTAACCTAACGCTCGGTAACTTCGTCAGAGGGAGATGTCAGTGAGCAGCACGGGCAGCAACGCAGCAGGTGGCGCGTCGGCGCTGGGTGGCATCGTCACCGGCATCGTGGTCCCGGCGGCCGTCGGTGCGCTCCTCGGCGGCAGCCTCCTCGGCGGCCTGGTCTACAGCCAGACCACGACCCCCGACAAGAACCCTGCCAGCCAGCAGATCCTCGTCTACGGCGACTGATCTCCCCGGGCTCCGGCTGACCGGAGCACCGTCTCTGCCCTCCGGGCACACGCCTCCCACGTGAGGGAGGCCGCGAGCTCGCGCGCCGCCGCGCCCATGGCCCGTCGGCGTACGTCGTCGTGCAGCAGCTCGCGCACGACGTCCACCATCTCGTCGAGGTCGGCCACCAGCCGGCCGGTCTCCCCGTCGCGGATCGACTCGGCCACACCGCCCGCGCTGGCGTAGGCCACGCTCGGCGTGGCCTGCGCGCCCGACTCGGTGATCGCCAGGCACCACCCCTCCTTGACCGACGGCATGAGCATCAGCCAGGCGCGTGCGACCAGCTCGTCGCGTCGGGCGTCACTGACGTGGCCGTGGAAGGTGACCCGGTCCGACACGCCTTCGGTCGCCGCGGCGGCCACGAGCTCGTCGCGCCACCACCCGTCGCCGACGACGTCGAGGTGAAGGTCGGGGTGCTCGCCCTCGAGGCGGCGCAGGACCGTGAAGGCGTGCTCGATCTGCTTGTGCGGCACCAGCCGGGACAGCACCGCGATCCGGGGGGTGGGTGCCTCCGGTGGCGCCGTGCGCGGAGGTGCCGCGGCGAGACCGTTGTGCACCACGGTGATCGTGGCCGGATCGATGCCGATCGCCGCGAGGTCGCGAGCGGAGGCGTCGGAGACGGTGAGGAACGGACGGCCGCGGTAGAGGAGCGGCACGACGCGGCTCTCGACGAACCAGCCGACGCGTCCCGCGAGTCCGGGGTAGATGATGCGCCACTGCTCGGCGTGGACGTGGTGCACCAGTGCGACGACGCCGTGGCGGCGCACGAGCGGGGTGGCGAACGGCAGCCCGTTGACCACGTCGACGACGACGTCGACGTCGCGCCGGTGTCGCACGAGCCAGGCCAGCCCCCAGAGGTACACGGTGAGCCTGCCCCCGAGCCGCCGCACGCGTACGCCGTCGCGCACCTCGTGTCGGGCCGACCCGGGGTGGCGGGCGCAGAGGAGCGTCACCTCGTGGCCGCGTCGGACCAGCTCGCGACCGACCGACTCGACGAAGACCTCCGAGCCGCCCCCGTCCGGGTGGGTGGTGTCCCGCCAGGAGAGGAAGGCGATCCGCACGTCAGCTCCCGCTGACGGCCAACCCGGCGTCCTCGGCCAGGCGCTCGCACAGCGGGATCGGCAGGCCGAACTCCCGGGTCACGGACAAGCCGTGGGAGGCGAGCTCGGAGTCGGTGTACGCGTCCTCGGCCTGCGCAGGGATCGAGTTCCAGTCGTCGTCGAAGTAGACCGACTCGGTGTATCCGAAGGGGCCGCCCGGCGTCGTCTCGATCTCGAAGTAGCCCACGTCGAGGAGGTTGCGGATGCCGATGGCGAACTCACCGTCCGTGGGGATCTCGAACAGCTCGCCCCTCCTCGACTCGCCACCCTTGTAGAGGATCGCCCGCACCAAGCGGTCCTCGCGCACGTCGAGCCACACCGACTGACGCTGCGCGCCGGAGACGTCGAGGATCTTGACCTTGCCCGGGACCAGCTCGCCGGTGACCTCGAACCTCCAGACCCGGTCGCGCTCCTCCACCGGGACCCACGGCTCGTACTGGTCGCCGGTGTGGAGGTAGAGCGCCTCGCAGTCGCCGCGGATCGCGAGGTCGTCGGTCTCACCCCCCTCCGGCAGGCCGTCGATCTGGCTGATCAGCCCGCGCTGCGCGTCGGGGGAGAGGTCGGCCTGCCAGGCGACGTAGCGCTGCAGGGGCTCGCCGCGGTGGAGCGAGGCGGCCATGAAGAGGCCGATCGCCATCTGCGCGACGATGGCGAACACGACACCCACGGCCAGGAAACCGGCGACCGGGACGGTCCAGCGGCGGCGGGTGGCGACGAACCGGGCGAGGAGGGCGGTGCCGATCGCGCCGCCGAGCACCATCGCGGGGACGAAGTCGCTGGCGTAGCGCGTGGAGTAGTAGCCGTAGGCCATCACGCCGCCGGTGCACAGCACGCTCGCGGCCAGCGGGATCCGCAGGCGGGCCGCCGTGGCGTCGAGACGCGGCCAGAACACGACGACGACCGCCAGTGCCGTCAGGAGCAGGAAGAGCCACATGAAGCCCGTGACGCTGCCCGTGCGGTAGGCCTGGTCGACGAACGCACCGTGGTAGGACTTCGCGGGCGAGGCGGGCAGCGTGATCCACGGGAAGTACTCGGTGAAGCGGATCCCGTCGGGTCGGAAGTAGGCCATGAACGAGGTGGTGAAGAACTGCGGCCCGCTCAACGTGCCGCCGTTGGCCTCGAGCGCCGCCTGTCGCTGGGCGTTGACCTGGGTCCAGACCTGGTCCTTGAGCGGGAACATGTAGATCGCGTCGAACTTGTAGAGGTTGAGCGCGATCGAGGCGGCGAGCGGTCCGACGCCCGCGAGCAGGGTCCGCCGCCACAGGGCCCGGTGCTCGGGCGTGAACGGGCGGAAGCGCATCAGCAGCGACAGGCCGATCGTTCCCAGGCAGATGGCCCAGCCCTCGGTGGCGCGGCACCCGACGGTGACGAGCGCGAACACGCCCAGCCAGAAGACCGTGTGCGTGGAGGGCGCCAGGCAGGTGCGGACCATCCAGTAGAGCCCGCCGACCGCTGCGGCCACCGCCCAGGTGTAGACCTCGTGGTAGACCCACGGGAGGCTGGCGTCGTAGGTGAGGAACGTGCCCCCGGTGGCGCCGGCGACGAAGATCCCGGCCAGAGTCCCCGAACGCCAGGTGAGCTCACCCTCGACCAGGTGGTCGAGCAGCAGCCAGATCAGCTTCGTCGCCATCACCGCGAGGACGATCCAGGCGACGGCCATCGACACCAGCGTGAGCTGGTAGTCGAACTCGCGGGTCGTCAGCAGGATCGGGAGTCGCAGGAAGGCCGGGAACGGCGGGAAGTAGGTGTAGGTCTTCCCGTCGTGCACGAAGCCCTCGATCGCCAGCGACTCCGGGTCCATGTCGAGGTGGCCGTCGAGGATGGCCCGCATCTGGTCGTCGAAGAAGTTGGAGAAGTAGCCCCCGCCCAGCGCCGTACGGCCGATGTCGGTGGTGTAGTTGAGCAGGGTCAGGAAGTAGCCCAGACCGCCGACGAGAAGGCCGCAGGCGGTGGCGACGAGACGGATGCGGGCCTGCCGGTCAGGCGGGGCCGGGATGGATTCGGGCGTCGAGCGGGTCAGGACGGTCGAGGTCACGCCACTTCCAGTCGGTAAAGGAACTGATAGCCGAACAGGCGCGGCCAGGCGCGCACCAGGCCGCGGTCCGTGCGCTCGATGCGACGGACCACGCGCCCGCCCAGGTTGTCCTGGGACGAGTCGGCGAAGGTGTTGAACGGGGTGCCCACGATGCGGGTCTCGAGCACGGTCAGCCCGCAGTCGGCGAGGAGCCGCTCGATCATGTCGCGGGTGAAGAAGCGGATGTGGCCGCGATCGAGCGGGCCGCGCTGGTCGTAGTCGAACTTGCCGACCGCGATGCGTCCGCGGGGGTACCAGTGGCCGAAGTTGGGCACCGAGACGAGCAGCTCCCCGCCGGGGCGGACCTTGGCGGCCAGGTCGGTGAGGAGCAGGTGGGGCTCGACGACGTGCTCCAGGATGTCGCCGGCGACCACGACGTCGTACTGGGCGTCGAGGTTGTGGGGGAGGGGCAGGTTGAGGTCGGCCTCGATGAACTCGTCGACGCGCTCGGCGACCCCCTCGTGCTTCTGCCGGTCGAGGCCGGTGACGTGGTGCCCCAGCACCCGGGCCCGCTGGGCGAACCGGCCGTCGTAGCAGCCTGCGTCGAGCACGCGGCCCGGCTCGTGGCGGCCGAGCCACTCCAGCAGCACCGCGTGGGAGCCGTAGACGTCCTTGAGGGCGTACTCGTCGGACTCCACCGACTGCACGCCGCCGCCGAAGCCGTGCTCGGTGGCCCAGTGGCGGACCACGTCGCCGGCGACGTCGCGGGCGTACTTCACGCCGTTGACGTAGCAGATCTCGTCACCGTAGTAGGTCGGGATCGGGACCTCGACGATCCGCTTCCTCGCGCGGATGAGGCCGAGGATGATCTCGGTGTCGAAGTCGAAGTCGTCGCTGTAGGCCGCCAGGTCGAGGTCGGCGAGGGCGTCGGTGCGGTAGGCGCGGTAGCCGGAGTGCCACTCCGAGAGCCGCTGGCCGGTCAGGGTGTTCTGGAAGCGCGTGAGGATCTTGTTGCCGATGTACTTGTAGGCCGGCATGCCGCCGGCCCGGGCACCGCCCTTGTCGAGCATGCGCGAGCCGAAGACGGCGTCGGCCTCGCCGCTGACCAGGGGTGCGACGAGGTCCTCGATGCACTCGGGGGCGTACTGGCCGTCGCCGTGCAGCAGTACCACCACGTCGAGGCCGTGCTCGAGGGCCCAGCGGTAGCCGGCCTTCTGGTTGCCGCCGTAGCCGAGGTTGCGCTCGTGCTTGACCACGGTGATCGGGAAGCGGGCCGTGTCGCGGAAGCGCAGCCCGATCTCGTAGGTGTCGTCGGCGCTCGCGTCGTCGCACACCATGACGTGGTCGACCGTGTCGACGAACGACTGGGGGAGGCGGTTGAGCGTCTTCTCCAGCGTGGACGCAGCGTTGTACGCCACGACGAGCACGCCCACGCGCGGCTCTCGCCGGCCGGTGGGCTGCCCCGCGGGCACCTCGGTCGACTGCACGGGTTCTCCCTCCAGACACGTCCTCCCGGTGCGGGTGACGGAGGTCACCGGCAGGACAACCGGGCGAGTGTAACCCGCCAGTAGGTTTTGCGCGGGAACGTCGTGGAGGTGGACCCGAAATGTGGTCCAACCCGGTCCACCGTGCCACCTCTGGTGGCATGATGCGCGCCATGGAGACCGCCCTGAAGCTCGTCGACCAGACGCGCCTGAACGCCGACCTCGCCGCCTCGTCCGAGGCCTACCGCACGGCCCAGCCGTTCCCGCACATCGTGCTCGACGACGTGCTGCACCCCGAGGCGTTCGCCGCCGCCGTGCGCGACTTCCCCGGAATCAAGGACGAGTTCTGGAAGGGCTACCTCCACGTCAACGAGACCAAGTACTGCAACGTCTACCCCGACACCTGGGCCCCGAGCCTCCAGGCGATCGCGCAGGAGTTCTGCTCGCCGGAGTTCGTGGCGTACCTCGAGAAGCTGACCGGGATCTCGAACCTGATCCCCGACTACACGATGGACGGCGGCGGCCTCCACCAGACGCTGCGCGGCGGCCACCTCAACATCCACGCCGACTTCACCACGCACCACACCCACGAGAACTGGGCGCGCCGGGTCAACATCCTGCTCTACCTCAACGAGGAGTGGCACGACGACTGGGGCGGCAAGCTCGAGCTCTGGGACCCCGAGATGACCGCCTGCCAGGGCACGGTCACCCCGGCCGGCAACCGCATGCTGGTCTTCACCACGTCTGAGGACTCCTTCCACGGTCACCCCGACGGCCTCACCTGCCCGCCCGACATGGCCCGCCGCTCGCTCGCGATGTACTACTTCACCGAGGAGGCGGCGCCGGTCCGCAAGTCGACCAACTACCAGGCCCGCCCCGAGGAGACCCGCGCCAAGAAGGCTGCGATCGCCGCCGACCGCACCGTGCTCGACGTCTACGACCGGGTCAAGCGCCGGCTCGGCATCTCCGACGAGCT
>CAZDAO010000103.1:0-5774 GCA_964503015.1 uncultured Nocardioides sp.
GCCCGACCTGCTGGACGGACCAGCCCGCGGCCTCGGCATCTCGGCGATGCTCTTCGAGTACGTCTTCGGCTTCGCCGGGTCCGATCCGGGCTTCCCGTTGTTCGCCTTCGTGTTCCTCGTGGCGCTGGGCATCGACTACAACATCTTCCTGATGACCCGGGTGCGGGAGGAGACCGTCACCTACGGCACCCGCAAGGGCTCGCTGATCGGCCTCGCCTCCACCGGCGGCGTGATCACCTCGGCCGGCATCGTGCTGGCCGCGACGTTCCTGGTGCTCGGCTCGCTGCCGCTGGTCTTCCTGGCCGAGCTGGGCGTGGCCGTGGCGCTCGGCGTCATGCTCGACACCCTGGTCGTCCGGTCGGTGCTGGTGACGGCCCTCAACCTCGACCTCGGCGGCAGGATCTGGTGGCCCAGCAAGCTCGACTCAGCCGACGCCCCGCTCACCGAGACCGAGGCGGAGGCGCCGCTGGAGACGGTGCACTAGCCCGGTCGACCGTCAGCGCGAGGTCGGGCGGGTCAGCACCTCGGCGCCGTCCTCGGTGATGGCGATGGTGTGCTCGCTGTGGGCGGTGCGGCAGCCCGTCGCGCTCCGCAGCGTCCACCCGTCCTCGTCGGTGACCAGCTCGTCGGTGTCGGCCATGATCCACGGCTCGAGCGCGAGCAGCAGGCCCGGTCGGAGCTGGTACCCCCGGCCGGGTCGGCCGTTGTTCGACACATGGGGGTCCTGGTGCATCGTCGTCCCGATGCCGTGGCCGCCGAACTGCATGTTGATCGGGTAGCCCGCCCCGGACAGCACCGTGCCGATCGCGTGCGAGAGGTCGCCGATCCGGGCGCCGGGCCGCGCCGCGGCGATGCCTGCCGCGAGGGCGCGCTCGGTGACCTCGATCAGCTCGACCGAGCCGGCCGGACGGCTCTCGCCGACGATGAAGCTGATCGCGGAGTCGGCCGCGACGCCGTCGAGCCGCACCGCGAGGTCGAGGGTGAGCAGGTCACCGTCGGCGAGCCGCCGGTCGTGCGGACGGCCGTGCAGGACGGCGTCGTTGACCGCCGTGCAGACGTAGTGGCCGAACGGGCCGCGCCCGAAGGACGGGGCGTAGTCGACGTAGCAGGACTCGGCGCCGGCGTCGCGGATCATCTCGGCGGTCCAGCGGTCGAGGTCGAGCAGGTTGGTGCCGACCTGGCTGCGGCTGCGCAGCGCCTGGAGGATGTCGGCCACGAGGGCGCCGGTGCGGCGGGCTCGGTCGACCTGGGCAGGAGTGAGGATCTCGATCATCGCAGGCCCCACCGTACGCAGCGCCCGGCCGTCGTGCCCGCGCAGAGGTCGTCGAGCGTGATCGCGCCGTCCGCCACCAGAACTGAGGTGAGGTCGTCGACGGTGACTCGGACGTCCTCGTAGAGCCAGGTGTCGACGCCGTCGACGTCCTCACCGCCCTCCGGAGTGGTGCCGGCCAGGAACGCGACGGCGACGTCGGCGGCCTGTTCGGTCATGGCCCGGGTCGGGACGTAGGTCATCGACGGCTCCTCGCCCATCAGCACCTCGCGCGCGGCCTCGAGGTCGGAGCCGCGTTGGACCGGGACCTCGCCACCGGCCAGCCCGACGAAGCGGTCCGAGCCCGGCACCAGCTCCCCCAGCGACACGACGGGGACGTCGCGGGACACCATCGACGCCAGCTCGACGGCCTCGACCGGCACGACCACGAGGACGTCGGCGGCGTCGGCCTCGGCCTCGCGCGCCTGGCTCTTCTGCGTCTCGACGTCACCCTCCGCGTCGTACACCGTCACCCGGCACGCGTCGCAGGTCGCCTCCACGCGGTCGGTGAAGGCCTCCACGTGGACCGCCCGGGAGCTGCTGTCGGACCGGTCGGCGACGAGGAGCGCGACGGTCGGGTCGTCACCGGTGCACGCCGCCAGCAGGGGCGCGAGGAGGGCCATCGCGACGGGGAGGAGGCGGGCGCGGGACATCGGCTCGAGGCTATCGTGGCGGGCATGTCCGGCCTCGACGTCGCCGCCCCGTCCGTGCCGCGCTCCGAGGTCGTCCTCACGCCCGAGGCCCTCGCCTTCGTCGCCGACCTCGACGCGCGCTTCCACGCCCGCCGCGACGAGCTGCTCGCCGCCCGGCGCACCCGCCGCGAGCAGGTCGCCCGCACCGGCACCCTGGACTTCCTGCCCGAGACCGCCGAGGTGCGCGCCGGCGACTGGACGGTCGCCCCGGTGCCCGCCGACCTCCGGGACCGACGGGTCGAGATCACCGGCCCGACCGAGCCCAAGATGGCGATCAACGCGCTCAACTCAGGCGCGCGGGTCTGGCTCGCCGACCTCGAGGACGCCAACACCCCGCACTGGCGCAACGTCGTCGGCGGCCAGCTCACCCTCCACGACGCCGTGCGCGGCCGGCTGACGTTCACCTCCCCCGAGGGCAAGCAGTACGCCGTCACCGACCCGGCGTCGGCGCCGGTCGTCCTCCCTCGCCCCCGCGGCTGGCACTTCGACGAGGCCCACCTCCGCCGCGACGGGCGCCCGGTGGTCGCCGCGCTGGTCGACTTCGGCCTGCACTTCTTCCACAACGCCCGGGCGCTCGTCGACGCGGGCAGCGGCCCCTACTACTACCTCCCCAAGATGGAGTCCCACCTCGAGGCGCGGCTGTGGGACGAGGTGTTCACCCACGCCGAGGCGACGCTCGGCGTCCCGCACGGCTCCATCCGGGCGACCGTGCTCATCGAGACGATCACCGCCGCCTTCGAGATGGACGAGATCCTCTTCGAGCTGCGCGACCACGTCGCCGGGCTCAACGCGGGTCGCTGGGACTACCTCTTCAGCATCATCAAGTTCTTCCGCGACGCCGGACCCGGGTTCACCCTCCCCGACCGCAACGCGGTGACCATGGCGGCGCCCATGATGAGGGCCTACAGCGACCTGCTGGTGCGGACCTGCCACCGACGCGGGGCCTTCGCCATCGGCGGGATGGCGGCGTTCATCCCGAGCCGGCGCGACCCCGCCGTCAACGAGCGTGCTTTCGCGAAGGTGCGGGAGGACAAGACCCGAGAGGCGCACGCGGGCTTCGACGGGTCGTGGGTGGCGCACCCGGACCTCGTCCCGCTGTGCGCCGAGGTCTTCGACGAGGTCCTGGCCGGCCGCGACCACCAGCTCGACGTGACCCGCGACGACGTCGCGGTGCAGGCCGCCGACCTGCTCGCCGTGCCGGCGACACCCGGCGAGCGCACCGAGGCGGGCCTGCGCGGCAACGTCCGGATCGGCATGCAGTACCTCCACGCCTGGCTGTCGGGCAACGGCGCCGCCGCCATCGACCACCTCATGGAGGACGCCGCGACCGCCGAGATCTCCCGGTCGCAGGTCTGGCAGTGGGTCCACATCGGCGCGCGCCTCGACACCGGCGAGGTGGTCACCCGCGAGCTCGTCGAGCGCATCGTCGAGGAGGAGCACGCCGCCCTGGGCGGCACCGTCGACGACGAGGCCAGGCGCCTGTTCGTCGGCTGCGCGCTCGAGGAGGACTTCCCCGACTTCCTCACCCTGCGGGCGTACGACGTCCTGCTGGCGCGCGGGGAGTGACGGGCCGGACGAACCCGCCCGACGCGATCTGCTCGCCGCCGACCCACACGTCCGCGACGTCGGCGTCGGAGGCGAGCGCGAAGATCTTGCCGAGCGCCGCCTCCGGGGTGTCGGCGTGCCGCAGCCCGATGTCGAGGGCGGTCCCGGGCGGTGGGCGCAGCAGGACGGCATCGAACTGCTTGCCCTCGGACAGGTCGCCGACCGCCTCGCCGAGACCGAGCGCGGCGGCACCGGCCGCGGTGGCGAGGTGGAGCAGGTGCCCGGCGCCGAGAGGCATGCCCTCGGGACCCATCAGGTGCTGGAGGAAGTAGGCCTGCAGGCCCTCCTTGAAGATCGAGAAGCCGGTGCCGGCGCCGACGTCGCTGCCGAGCGCGACACGGACGCCGGCGGCGAGGTGGCGGGTGAGGGGGAACATGCCCGACCCGAGCGCGGCGTTGCTCGTCGGGCAGTACGCCACCGACGTGCCGCGCTCCGCCATCACCGCGAGCTCGGGGTCGGTGGGGTGCACGTCGTGGGCCAGCACCGACAGCGGGCCCAGCAGCTTGTGGTGGTCGTAGGTGTCGACGTAGTGCGCCCGATCGGGGAACTGGCCGGCGACCGTGGCCACCTCGGCGTTGTTCTCGTTGACGTGCGAGGTGAAGCAGGCGCCGTCGACCGCCTCGAGCACCGCGCGACAGGACGCGAGCACGGGGTCGGACGCCGACAGCGAGAAGCGAGGCGTGACGGCGTACCGCAGCCGGTCGCGGCCGTGCCAGCGCGAGGCGAGCGAGAGGGCCTCGTCGAAGGCGCGCTCGGGGGTGGTGAGCAGCGGCTCGGGCAGCATCCGGTCACTGACGACGAGACCGCTGGTCATCCGCAGCCCGTAGCGCTCGGCCTCGGCGAACAGCGCGTCGACGGCGGGCGCGAAGTGGGACCCGAAGACCAGCGACGTCGTCGTCCCGGCCGAGATCAGCCCGGCGACGAACTCGCCTGCGATGGTGGCGGCGTACGACGCCGAGGCCAGGCGCTGCTCCTCCGGCAGCGCGCAGCGGTCGAGCCACTCCAGCAAGGGCATGCCCAGCGCGCCGATCACCCGGACCTGCGGGAAGTGGACGTGGGCGTCGACCAGGCCGGGCAGCAGGATGCCTGACCGCAGGTCGATCACCGGGGCGTCCCGGTGCCGCGCGGCGACGGTCGCGAACGGGCCGCGGGCCGCGACGACGCCGTCGTCGGACACCAGCAGGCCGAGGTCGTCGTCGTGGCGGAAGCCGGGACCGGTGGTCGCAGGGTCGAAGGGGTCGTCGGGGGTGTCGAAGGCACGGGCCCGGTAGAGGACCCCGGCGCCGGTCACCGGCGGGCCCGGTCGGCCGCGAACAGGCCCACCAGCTCGGCGGCGACGGACACCGCGATGGCGGCGGGCTCCTTGCCCGGCAGCCCGGGCAGCCCGATCGGGCAGCGGATCCGGGCGATCGTCGCCTCGTCGTGGCCCTCGACGGCCAGCCCGGTCCGGAAGCGCGCCCACTTGGCGGCCGACCCGATGAGCCCGACCGAGCCGAGGTGGGCGCACCGCAGCGCGGCGTCGCACACGGCGAAGTCCTCGGCGTGGTCGTGCGTCATCACCAGGACGTGGGTGCCGGCCGGCACCGACCCGAGGGCAAGCTCGGGGACGGGCGCGTGGTGGACGCGGACCCGCGCCTCCCCCGCCTCGACCGGCGCGAGCCGCTCGGGGGCGAGCTGGTGGGCCCGCGAGTCGACCAGGTGCAGGTCGAGGTCGTGGCCGGCGAGGACGCGGGCCAGCTCGAGGCCGACGTGGCCGACGCCGAACACCGCGACGGACGGGACGACCGGCAGCGGCTCGAGCAGCAGCGTGACCTCGCCCCCGCAGCACTGGCGGCCGTGGTCGGTCCGCGCACGGTCGGTGAGGCCGAGGGTGAGCTGCTCCGGCTCGGCGACGCCGGCGGCCAGCAGCGTGCGCGCCCGCGCGACGGCGGTCTCCTCGAGGTTCCCCCCGCCGACGCTGCCCCACGTGCGGGCCTCCCCGACGACCATCTTGGCGCCGGCGTCGCGCGGGGCGTGGCCGCGCACGTCCGTGACCGTGACGAGCACGCCCGCCTCCCGCTCGTCGCGGAGCTGCTGCACTGCTGCGAGCCAGTGCACGTCAGGACCTCCCCGCGGTGTTGTCGACCTGCTCGGACTCCGGTCGGATCCCGGGCGCCGCCGGGTCGGGC
>CAZDAO010000103.1:5874-10037 GCA_964503015.1 uncultured Nocardioides sp.
TGGTCGGACGCCGCCCGCCGCGCCCGCTCGACCGCCCAGAACACCGCCTCGGGCGTGGCCGGGGACGCGAGCGTGACGCTCGTGCCACCCGGACCGAAGGCCGCCGCCGCCTCGCGCAGCGCCTCCCGGACCGCGAACGCCAGCATCAGGGGCGGCTCGCCGACGGCCTTGGCGCCGTAGACTGCCCCGTCCTCGTGGGCGCGCTCGAGCAGCGCGACGTTGAGCACGGCCGGCAGCTCGCCCAGGCTCGGCAGCTTGTAGGTGCTGGCGGCCTGGGTGGTCAGCCGCCCGCGGCCGGGGCCGTCGGTCTCGTCCCAGCGGAGGTCCTCCAGGGTGAGCCAGCCCAGTCCCTGGATGAACCCGCCCTCGACCTGGCCGAGGTCGACGAGCGGCGAGAGACTGTCGCCCACGTCGTGCACGATGTCGACCCGGCGCACGGTGTAGGCACCCGTGAAGCCGTCGACCTCCACCTCCGCGGCCGCGGCGCCATAGGCGAAGTACTTGAAGGGGTGGCCCTGCATCGCGGTGGAGTCCCAGTGGATGCCCTCGGTGCGGTAGAAGCCGGCGGCCCAGAGCTGGACCCGGCCGAAGTAGGCCTCGCGCACCAGCTCCTCCCACGGCAGCCCGCGTCCCGCGTCGACCGCGCGCAGCCGCTGCAGGATCTGCTCGCACGCGTCCTTGACGGCACCGCCGTTGAGGTCGGTGCTGGAGCTGGCTGCCGTCGCGGAGGTGTTGGGGACCTTGTCCGTGCGGGTCGGCGCGAGCCGGACCCTCGACAGCGGGACGCCGAGGCTGGTCGCGGCGACCTGCAGCATCTTGGTGTGCAGGCCCTGCCCCATCTCGGTGCCGCCGTGGTTGATCAGCACCGACCCGTCCTTGTAGACGTGCACGAGCGCTCCCGCCTGGTTGAAGGCGGTGAAGTTGAAGGAGATCCCGAACTTCAGCGGGGTCACCGCGAGGGCACGTCGCGCGTGGGCGTGGGTGGCGTTGAAGTCGGCGATCTCCGCCCGCCTGCGCGCCACGTCTCCCGTGTCGAGCACCTGCTCCCACACCGCGCGCAGCCGCTGCGGGTGGCGTACCACCTGGCCGTAGGGGGTGGCCTGCCCCTCGGCGTAGAAGTTGCGGGCGCGCAGCTCGGTCGGATCGACGCCGAGCAGCGGTGCGCAGCGACCGAGGACGTCCTCGATGACGAGCATGCCCTGGGGTCCGCCGAAGCCGCGGAACGCGGTCTGCGAGGTCTTGTGGGTGCGGGCCACGCGTCCGTGCAGGCGCACGTGCGGGATCCAGTACGCGTTGTCGACGTGGCACAGCGCCCGCGCGAGCACCGGCTCACTGAGGTCGAGGCTCCAGCCGCCGTCGGAGGTCAGGGTGGCCTCGAGCGCCACCAGCCGGCCGTCGTCGTCGAACCCGACCCGCCAGGAGGCGTGGAAGCCGTGCCGCTTGCCGGTCATGGTCATGTCGTGGGTGCGGCTCAGGCGCAGCCGGACGGGGCGTCCGGTGAGGGTGGCGCCGAGGGCGGCGACGGCCGCGAAGCCGTGCGGCTGCATCTCCTTGCCGCCGAAGCCGCCGCCCATCCGCAGGCACTGGACGGTCACCGCGTGGGAGGGCACGCCCAGCACGTGGGCGACGATCTCCTGGGTCTCGGTGGGGTGCTGGGTGCTGCTCTGCACGAACACCTGGCCGCCCTCGTCGACCAGTGCCAGCGAGGCGTGGGTCTCGAGGTAGAAGTGCTCCTGCCCCGCCATCTCGGTGACGCCGCTGAAGACGTGGGCCGCGGCGGCCAGGCCGTGCTCGACGTCCCCCCGCGCGACGACGGGCTGTCCGCCCTGGAAGCTCTCCGCCTCGATCGCCTCGGCCAGCGACACCACGGACGGCAGCGGCTCGTAGTCCACCTGCACCGCGGCTGCGCCGAGCCGGGCGGCCTCCAGGGTCTCCCCCAGCACCCAGCACACGGCGTGGCCGACGAACATCACGATCTCGGGGAAGAGCGGCTCGTCGTGCTTGACGCCGGCGTCGTTGAGGCCTGGCACGTCGGCGGCGGTGAGCACACGCACGACGCCGTCGACGGCGAGCGCCGGGGCGACGTCGAGCCGGGTGACCCGGGCGTGGGCGTGGGGCGAGCAGACCGGGTGCGCGTGCAGCACCCGCGGGGTGCGCTGCACCAGGTCGTCGGTGTAGAGCGCGTGGCCGGTGACGTGGAGGTCGGCGCTCTCGTGGGGCAGGGCCTGGCCGACGCTCATCGCGCCACCTCCCGCTCCGGCGACTCGGCCCACCAGGCGCGCAGCGCGTTGCCGAGCATCGCGGAGCGGTAGGCCGCGCTCGCCCGCTGGTCGTCGATCGGCGTGCCCTCGGACGCCAGCACCCCCGCTGCCTCCTCGACGGTCTCCGCCGACCACGGACGGCCCTCGAGCGCCGCCTCGGTGGCACGTGCGCGCAGCGGGGTCGCGGCGACCCCGCCGAGGCCGATGCGGGCCCGGGCCACGCGGCCGTCCACGACGTCGACCGCGATGGCGACCGCGACGCTGGAGATGTCGTCGAGACGCCGCTTCGCGACCTTGCGGAAGGTGGCGAGCGGAGCGAGCGGGGTCGGCACCCGGACGCTGCGGACCAGCTCGCCCGGTCGCAGGACGGTCTCGCGGTAGCCGGTGAAGAACTCGGCGAGGGGCACCTCGCGGTCGCCGTCGGCCGAGACGAGCACGAGCGTCGCGTCCAACGCGAGCAGCGCCGGGGCCAGGTCGCCGATCGGGGACGCGGTGGCCAAGTTGCCGCCGATGGTGGCGCTGTTGCGGACCAGGCGGGAGGCGAACTGTGGCCAGACCTGCGCCAGCAGGGGGACCGTGTCACCGAGGGCACGCTCCACCTCGCTCAGGGTCAGCCCCGCGCCGATCTCGAGGGGCCCGTCGGTGCGGAGGCCGCGCAGCTCGGGCACCCGGTCCACCGCGACGACGTACGACGCCCGACGGCCGCGCAGGTTCGCCTCGACCCCCCAGTCGGTCGAGCCGGCGACGACCGTGGCGTCGGGGTGCTCGGCGAGCAGTGCCAGCGCCTCGGCGAGGTCACGCGGCCGCGCGAAGCCGGGGATCCGCGTGGCGGCCGGCGCCGGGGCGGGGCGCGAGCACCGCTCGACCAGGTCGTCCTCCGGGTCCGGGGACCCGAGGGCCGCCGCTGCGTCGCGGATCGGGCGGTAGCCGGTGCAGCGGCACAGGTTGCCCCCGATGGCATGGAGGTCGACACCGTCGGGGCCTGGGGCGCGCTCGGGCCGGTAGTACTCGGCGGCCATCGAGCAGACGAACCCCGGCGTGCAGTAGCCACACTGGGAGCCGCCGCGCACGGCCAGCTCAGTCTGGACGGGGTGCAGGTCACCGGGGCTGCCGAGGCCCTCGGCGGTCATCACCTCCTGCCCGTCGAGCGCGGCCGCCGGGACCAGGCACGCGTTGACCGGCGTCCACCGGCTGCCGTCGCCGTCGGGGCGGACGACGAGCACCGCGCAGGCGCCGCACTCCCCCTCGGCGCAGCCCTCCTTGGCGCCCGTCAGGCCGAGCCCGCGGACGAAGTCGAGCGCGGTGGTGTGCACCGGCGTGCCGACGAGCAGTCGCGGCTCACCGTTGACGATGACGTGTGGTGCGGGCACGGCACTCCCCCTCGTGCATGGTTCAGGGAGTCACGGGCCGCCGGTTGTCCATGCCGAACGACGACCTGCCGGGTCCATGGTACGTGATGCGGGTCACATCGCGCCGAGCTGGAGGTGGAGCCGGGGGTGGCGGTTGACGTCCTTGTAGAGCAGGTAGCGGAACCGGCCCGGGCCTCCGGCGTAGCACGCCTGCGGGCAGAACGCGCGCAGCCACATGAAGTCGCCCGCCTGCACCTCGACCCAGTCCTTGTTGAGGAGGTAGACCGCCTTGCCCTCGAGGACGTAGAGCCCGTGCTCCATCACGTGGGTCTCCGGGAACGGGATCGCGCCCCCGGGCTCGAAGGTGACGATGTTGACGTGCATGTCGTGGCGCACGTCGAGCGGGTCGACGAAGCGCTGGGTGCCCCAGGCGCCGTCGGTGTCGGGCATCGGCTCGATCGCGACGTCCTGCTCCTGCACGACGAACGGCTCGGGCACCTCCACCCCCTCGACCCGCTCGTAGGCCTGGCGGATCCAGTGGAAGGTCGCGGGC
>CAZDAO010000104.1:0-10024 GCA_964503015.1 uncultured Nocardioides sp.
ACTCCCGGACAGGCCCTCAACCAGAGGCTCGTTGCAACAGCTGTTTGAACTCGCCGTGATGTCAGCGACCCACTGTCGTGGGACGGTCGAGCTCCTTGGCGAAAAACACCGAGGCGGACTTCAAGATCTCGTTCGCCCGACGCAACTCGGCGACCTCACGCTTGAGCCGCTTGATCTCCTCGGCGTCCTCGGAGGTCGTCCCAGCGCGTTGTCCGCTGTCGATCTCGGCGCGATGCACCCACAGCCGAAGGGTCTCGACGTACATCCCCAACAGCCCCGACACATGCCGCAGAGCGGCCGTCTCGTGCGGGTGCTCGGAGCGAACCTCGGCGACCATCCGGACCGCCCGCTCACGCATCTCGCTCGTGTACCTGGCCATCGTTCCCATCCTGACTCATCACGCGGAACGAAACCCAGTGCGATTCATCTGTGCTGATGCCCCACTCATGGCTCAGCAACTCCACGATCATCAATCCCCGGCCGTTCAGGTCCGTCACGCTCGCTGCAGATTGGATTGGGAGTAGCTGCGACCCATCCTGAAGGGTCAGAAGGACCATCCCGCCCGTCATCGAAAGCGTCACGACAAAGGGTGTTTGTGCATGTAGCAGCGCGTTGGTCGCTAGTTCACTTACGACCACTCGAATGTCCTGCACCAGATCCAACAGGTTGTGTGAGCTCAGCTGAAGTGACACGAAGTCGCGGGCCAGCCCGGCGCTCGCCGGCTCTGCCGCAAGGTCGACCTGATGCGACCATCCGTTGACCATGCCTTCGCTCCAAGATCGTGGATCACGGGCCGAGCAAGGGCGGGTGCTAGGGCGGATGCCAGGCAGCGCCTGCACACTACGCCACTACCCACGCAGCCGCTCGCTGCAAGACCGTGCAGCACGCTCGTAGCGATCCGCGCATTCTTCCAGGAGTCTCCACCGCGAGTGAGGCGGTTCTGCTCGACCGGGCGCCGTCATCCTCGAAGGTCGACGCCGGATGACCAATCCTGGTGGAGTCGATCGCCGTGGCCCTGCGGGAGGCGAAGGCGGCGCGGTGCAGCGGCCGTTGACGTGCTCACTGAACCGGGCCACGAACGCCAGTCGGGGGCGCTCGGCGGTGCGGCGCACGGCTACCGGCGGAGCGACACGTATTCGACCACCCGGGAACCTGGGGGCCGTTGTGGTCATCTACTCGTTCCCCGAGTCGGCGATCCTCGCTTTGGTGACCCGGCGTAGGCTTGGGGTGACTGACCGGAGATGAGGCCTCCATCCGGACACCACTTGTGCCGGTCGAGAGGCGGACGTCATGTCGACGTCAAACGGTCCTATTCTCGTTTCCTGGGTTCCTACGCCGAGCCGTCTTCCGCTACGGCTTCGCATGGCCGAACACCCGGGCAAAGACCATCTGGACGGAGGGTGGTGGCCACAGACCCGTGAGCTCGCCGTGGAACTGGCCGATCTTGTCGATCACTTCCCGGCGCAGTCCGGCCGGGTTGTCCGCGCGTTGGTTTCGCCGCCCGACTGGGATTCCACGCCGCGCGTGGTTCCGGTCACGGGTCGCTACGTGAAGGTCGGCGCGTTCCCACGCGACGATACCCACCTCGTCCTGCTCAAGATGTCGGATCGGCGCACGCTCTACGTCCTGGTTGTTCCGCCCGGGTTCACTCCTGCTCAGGGAGATGAAGCGCTCCGGGCGTCGGCCGAGAGCGGGAATGACCATACGGCCACCGAGGTCCTCGACGAGGTGGCCGGACACCCGGACCTCGATCCCGGCGGACACTGGAGCGACGACGGCGGTTCGTGGTGGGGACCAGAGGCGGGTCCGCCCTCGTCGCGAACGGGTGCGTGACCGTGGGCTACCTGATGCTCTATGGGAACGGTTGGACCCAACGCTGGGCGATCGCCCCGGGGACGGAGGATCACATCCGAACCCAGATCGCCCAGATCGGCACCCCCGCCACCGGGCAGCTGACCGTGGTCGACCCCGGTTCTGATTCCGAAGTCACACTCTGGGTGGCGTGGGCGCTGGTCGCCGCCGCCGTCGTGCTTGACGGAGCGCCCCGATCGGGCGACGACGGGGCATCTGGGCAATACGCGTGACGAGACTCCGCCACCGTGAACCCGAAGGGGCAACAATGAAGTTCGTTATCGAGACGAATCTGGCAAGCAAGCCCGCATGGTGGCTGCTCGACGACGACAATCGAGTCGTTGCCTGGGCCGGGCGGACCTACCCCAGCCTCGCCTATGCGGATCAGGCAGCCCATGACTTCCGGGTGAACGCCGACGACCCCGACTACCGGATCCGGTCCAAGACCGGTGCTCGTTGGCAGTGGACCGCGTGGCGCCCGGAGGGGATCCGAGTCGCAGTTTCGGGCGACTGGTTCACCAGCGAGGCGGGTGCCCGCGCCGCGGCCCGCCGAGTCCAGCAGCAGGCCTGCACCGCCATAGGCCCATGACCATAGGCGGCATCGTGCTACGTGTCCGGCTCGTCGGCGGTGACAGCATGGATGTCACCTATGAACACCCCGATGCGGCAAGCGACGCCGAGGTGATTGACCACGTCCTCGCCACGCTGTCGAACGACTCGGGCGTCCTGCGCTGCAGGCACGGCGATCGGCTACTGGCGTTGTACGCGAGAGGCGTTCCTGCCGTGGAAGTAGCGCCACGGGGCGCCGTCCTGTGAACTGCTCATCCTCCGGCGAGCTGCACGACGCTGCTCTCGCATAACCCCAATCGGATCAGGTGGCGCGGCAACCGGGCGCGAGTTAGAACAGCAGGGTAGGTTGGAGTTAATCACCTGCCAGGCCGGACTCGCCGAGTCCGCGAGGGCAGATCGGAAGGTGGACGTCATGACGACGTCACCGACAGTTTCCATCTCATCGCAGACGCCGAGCGAGCGCGTTGCGCTGCGACTCCGCCTCGACACCAGCTTCCAATCCGGTCCGCTCGACGGGGCCTGGTGGCCCCAGTCCCGTGATCTTCAAGTCGAAGCCGCAGACCTCGTGGATCACTTCCCCGATCCGATCGGCCGGATCGAGCGGCTGCTGTTCTCCCGACCCGACTGGGACGCGGTCAGCGGCGTCCCGAGCATGCGCCGGATCCATGCCGCCCGCGGCATGGTCAAGGTGGGCTCCTTCCCGAGCGACGACACGCACGTGATGGTCGTGAAAATGTCGTCGGGGCAACGGATACGGCTGTTGGTCGTCCCCAGCGACACCGAGCCCGGCCTCGCATCGAGGGTCATGCAGCAGGCGGCTGATGATCGCAACTTGGAGTCGCCTAGCACGCTCCTCGGGTTGTCCGGACCGGACCAGAGCCACATCGGGGACGCCGTCTGGAACGACGAAGCGTGCAGTCACGGGTGAGGCCTGTATCCCTCACCCAATGGGCGGACCGCCTGTGCTCGCACTCCCGCCTCATACGGGAGTCATTGGCTCCGGAGGTGGTCGACGGTCGGACATCCGATTGTTCACGCTCTCAGCAACGGCAATGTGGACCTGCAGTGGAGCGCAGGTGTCGACCGGCTGGTTGTTGTTGCGGCTGTAGTCACGCCTCAGCTCAAAAGCCCCGGTCCACGTGGATACCGGCGCTTTGTGGCACGACGGAAGCCCGGCGCAACCCGGGGTGTGCGTCGATGCGTCTGGCAGCGTCTGCTCGACGCTGCGTGGTAGTCGCAATCCACGAACCGGGGCCGACATGGCCGCCCCAGATGTTCCCGAAGTATTCCGACAGAACCGTTCGGACCACGCCCAACGAGGGCACGTGTCTGCAAGGCCCATGCGCGGGATATCGCAGGTCAGAGCCGATAGGCACAGAACATTGCACGCAGAACGCCAGCACTGACCGGGAACAAGGGGTCGCAGGTTCAAATCCTGTCAGCCCGACCGAGGAACCGGCTCTGACCTGCGGAAACGCGGGTCGGAGGCGGTTCTTGTTCTGATGTGGAACTGCGGTGCCGGTGCCGGTCGCCGGCGCACCCACCCTTCCCGTCGGTGCAGGACGACGGAGTGGGCCCGCACCCATCGTCGCGTTCTCACCGTGCGTCTCGCCTGCACGTGCCGTTGAACCATCCGGATCAGGTCGCCGGTCTCGGCGCCTCCCAGACATGGTTGGTGGAGGAGCGGTCGTGGACGGGCAGGTTCATCAAGGCGGTCGAACAGGTGTCCGGACTGACGTCTCTGCGCGGTAGCAGTCCGAGCTGCTGGGCCCGCATGACCGTGGTGAGGCGGTCGTGGGTGCCGAGAGCGGCGTAGATGTGCCCGAGGTGTCGGTGAACGGTGCGCGGTGAGACCGCGAGCCGGTGGGCGATGGTGCCCGCGAGGAGTCCCTCGGCGAGCAGCTCGAGCACCTGGAGTTGTCGGGTGGTGAGCCCCAGATCTGTTGCCTGCGACCACGGTGCCCCCTCGGAGCTGCGGCCGTTCATCCAGTGTGTGTGGCGGATGAGCGCCAAGGCAGGCCGCTGCATCACTCGCAGCAGCTCCACTTCCTCGGCGGTGAAGTCGCTGCGCCGGGTGAAGCCGATCATGTGGAGTGTCTGAGTACCGCGATCCAGTCTGATGCCGCCGGACTCGGTGCATCCGATGGTTCGGGTGAGGAGGTCGTATGCCTCACTGTTGCGCCAGCGGCGGTGGTCCGTGATCAACGTCGAGACGACGGCTGGGTCGTTGTTCCCGCTGAGCCAGTGGTGCAGCACGGGATGGGCGTGCGGCATGGTGATCGTGGCCGCGATCAGCTCGGGGTGCTCGAACGCGGGGGGCCACATCGTGCAGTGACCGCGACCGATCCGCAGATCGAACTGTCCGTAGCTCCACCCGTCGGCGTGGAGACCGCGGCAGAGCTGGCTGGCGAGGACCGGAGCTGGATGTTGACCATGCTCGAGTGCATCGCTGGCGTCGGACACCGCGTCGGCAACCAGTCGCGCCCAGCGGAACGCAGCTTCCATGGCGATCCTCCCGAGAGCGCCTGATTCCGATGGACCGATTCTATCGGCTGGGCGAGCCGCCGGGGTGCCCGTGAGCAGGGTTCCAGTCACAGCTCACGGGTGAACGGCGCGCTCGGGCCTGGCGGGGTGATCGGTCAGCGGATGAACACCGACTGTGAGACCGGAGAGGTCATCCAGAAGTTGCAGTAGGCGCCGGCAACGGTGGCACCGTAGGGGCTGTTGGTGTTGTGGGTGCCGTTGGTATGCCAAGGCGGGAGGGTGCTGTTGCGTTCCCACTGGATGGTGACACCCGGTGCCGAGAAGGTGACGCGGTAGGTGGTGAAGGCGAAGGAGGACCAGATGATCTGGGTCTTCCGGCCCGCCGGGAGGAACACCTCGCGGGTACCACCGCCGCTCACTGCAGTGCTCCAAGGTCGAGTGGGTGGCTCGAGGGGACGTCGAGGTCGCCTCTGGTGGCTGCCTCGAGATTGCGTCGGGCATCGTCAGCGTGCGCGATGACGATCGCCATGTAGGTCTTGCGTACCAGGTCGAGCCGGTCCTCGATGGGGAGAAACTCCTTGGGGAACCGTTCACGGGTGTCGTTGGCCGCGATCGACACCCCTGGCAGGTCGAGGCGCCGGGCTCCTTTCTTCACCTCGGCGAAGGTCTTGGCGACAGCGGCCTTGGAAGTGATCGGGTAGCTGTCCTCAGGGATCCGGCTGGCGAGGGTGAGGGCCGCGAACAGCTCCGGGGCCAGCTCCGTGGCGACGCTGAGGACCTCGGGGTCATCAAGACCGAGCTCCGACGCGCTTGCTCTCTTCGTTTCCTCCGCCATGCGTCTGTCCCCCTCTTCAAACCTTTGCCTCGCTTCGACGTGGCCTCGTGGTGTCTGGTCTGTCGATGGTTCCGCGTGCCGGGCCGGGGGCGCTATGCGCAGTAGTACCCATGCGTGCTCCGGGTGTCCCGGCGTCGGATTGGTCGGGGAGCCCGCAGGCGGCCGCGTAGAGGACGAGCTCGGTCGGGTCATCCAGGCCGAGGAGTTCTTCGGCGGCGTCTTCGTCGAGTGCGGCGGTGGTCCACGGAGCCAGGCCCAGCGCGGTGCACACCAGGTGGAAGGTCTGGCCCAGGTGCCCGGCGTCGAGGAGCAGGACCCGGTACGCATGGGCCTGGGGGTACTTCCAGGCGCTGCGGCGAGTCACGCTGCTCATCAGGAACACGGCGGCGGCGTGACCGGCCCAGGGTTGCTGCGTCACCACGTCCACCACGACCTGGGCCAGATCGGCGGGATCGGCGTGATCGGCGGTGGCGCCGGTGGGGGTGAGGGAGTGTCGGCCCGCGCAGTAGTGGTAGACCCCGGCGCGGAGACCGCGGACGTTGAGGGCGACGCAGTAGACCTCGGTGGGGTGGCGGGCACCACCGGAAGGTGAGGTCTTGAGCACCAGTGGCCCTATGCCGGGGTCGGTGCGTTGCTCGGTGACGCCCCACGTGGCGTGCAGCACGGTCGCAAGCTGCTCCAGGGTGATGGGCTGATCCTTGAAACGTCGGTGCGTGCGGCGGCGCCCGAGCACGTCGCCGAGGCCGGCGCACAGTGATCGCGGCGCGGGGAGCTCGAGGTGAGGCGGCCCCAGGTCGGTGAAGGGTGCTGGCGGCGGTTCGATCGCCGCGTGGGCGAGCAGGTGGGCGCGTTCGGTGGCCAGGTCGTAGCCGAACCGGGTGCGGCGGGTTCGGTAGTGGAACCAGCGTGCCTCTTCACCCCAGGGCCACTGGGAGGCGATGGCGCGGTCTCGGCGTTCCTCGCGGGTGTCGCACTCCAGCAGCACGTCCTGTGCCAGCAGCTGGTCCAGCAGCGCCGTCGGTTCGGCATGAGCTGCACCGCCGAGGTTGCGCGCTGCCAGGTGGCGGGAGGTCGGGTCGGTGAGGGCGGCCAGAGGTGGCAGCAGCTGGTGGTGGAGGAAGGTCTCGCGACCGGTCAGGTAGTTCTCCACGACCAGCTGGTCGGCCTCGAAGTGAGCGATGAGGGCGCTGGCGCGTCTGACCTGGCCCGTCGGTGCGGGCGCGAGGTCCTCGATGGAGGGCCAGTGCGGTGGGGAGGTCACACGCAGCAGGTGTCGCCGCGATACCGGTAGCCGGCGACGGCCATCTCGGCTATCGGCTTGTCCTTGACCAGGAAGGTGATCTGGGCCGGCTTGCGCGGGTCGCCCTCGTCCCAGACCGCACGGAGGTTCTCGAGCTGCTCCTCGGTCAGCTCGATGGTGAACGGCTGGTCGGCCGCCTGCCGCTTGACCTGCTCGGAGAGGTCGGGTTCGGAGTACTTGTCGGCGTTCATGGTGTCCTCCTCGCTGGGAAGCCCGGGCCCGATGCCGGGCTGGTCAGAAGTTGTACTTGTAGACGTTGCCGGACCAGGGGTCGCCGCAGATCTGGGTCCAGTACTCCTCGTCGATCTCGAGCTCCAACTTGGTTCCGCGCAGGGCCGGTTCGCCGAAGACGTCGGCAAGTGCCTTGTTGAGGGCGCCGAGATTGACCTCGCGGTCGGGGAGGAAGTGTTCGACGTAGCCGCGGCTGGCGTAGCCGCTGGAGCCGTCGCGTGGTTTGAACGCCTCCTTGTCGGCGCTGCGGACGCGGAGCACGGGGGCGTCCTGGCAGGGCGGGACCGGAGTGCCGAAGTGGTCCTCAGCCGAGGGCGACTGGTTGTCCGTCACGGTGTCTCCTCAAGGTCAGTGGCACCGAGGTGCCGGCAGGTGGGCCGCCCGTGATGGTGCGGGCGTCTGGTGGTGGGGTCAGCGGGTCCCAGGGGACGTCGAACCGGTCGGCCAGGCGGGCGGCGACGTGTTCGTAGATGCGGAACAGGCTGGGGCAGTAGTAGTCGCGTTCGCGGTGGTCGCCGAAGAACTTGTAGGCGCGGGCCTGGCAACCACCGTGGCAGACGTGTTGCCAGCGGCACGCGGCGCACTGCGGGTCGGTGTCGCGGTGACGGTGCGAGGTGGCAATCGGGCCGGCCATCAGCTCCTCGAGGCCAGCGTCCAGGAGATTTCCGTAGCGGGTGGCTTCCGTGCCTGACAGGGTGGCGCAGGGGTAGACGTCGCCCACCGGGTCGACGGAGATGTTGGTGTCGGAGCACTGCTCCAGGCCGATGCAGTCAGCCGGGCGGCCGGCAAGGATGGCGCGGGTCTTGAACACGAAGTCCGAGCAGTACACGTACTCGCCCTCGGCGGCGT
The DNA here is from genome assembly GCA_964503015.1 of uncultured Nocardioides sp. Taxonomy (GTDB): domain Bacteria; phylum Actinomycetota; class Actinomycetes; order Propionibacteriales; family Nocardioidaceae; genus Nocardioides. Next base: position 8,121 of record CAZDAO010000104.1, read on the forward strand.
CGAACCAGCGGTCGTACATCCGGATCCAGGCATCCGCGTACTCCTCGGCCGCGAGCCCGAGGTCGGCGTAGTTGTCCCTGGCTGCGCCCGAACGGTTCAGCGGGATGACGTTGAATCGGAGCCGTTCGGCGGCGAGCAGGTCGTAGATGGCATCGACGTGGGCGAGGTTGGCCCGGGAGATGACCACGCACACCCCGAGCGGGATCCCGGCGGCTTGCACCCGGTGGATCGCGTCCATGACGCGTGCATAGGATCCGTTGCCGCGCCGGTCGACGCGGTAGGTGTCGTGGAGCTCGGCGGGACCGTCGATGCTGATCGAGACCGTGTACTGGTGTGTCGCGAGGAAGTCGAGCCACTGGTCGTCGAGCAGCGTTCCATTGGTCTGCAACGAATTGTTGTACGTCGCGCCCTGGCCGTACCGGTGCTGCAGGTCGGCGACCTTCTGGTAGAACCCGACGCCGGGGATCGTGGGCTCCCCACCGTGCCAGATGAAGCTCACCAGCCGCCCGGGAACGTGGTCGCGGGCATAGGCGAAGGTCTCCTCCACCACGCGCTCCAAGGTGGCCGGCTTCATCACCGGGTCGCGGACGTCGTCGTTGTAGCAGTAGGTGCACGACAGGTTGCACAAGTGGGTCGGCTTGACCACAACGCTGAAGATCATCGCGGGCGGCCCTCCTCGGCATGGTCGAGCACCGATACGTATCCGCACCACTCGCGGCCCTCGGGCCGGTATCGGACCCCGAGGTGAGACAGTCGGTCCGTCGTGAGCCGCTCGGCCAGACCCGTCAGCGCGGCCCGCCACCGAAGCATCTCGTGGTCCGCTGGCGTGGGAAGGTCGGACCACGAGACGTGGGGGAACTCGATCTTGACCGCTGGGCTCGCTGAGCCGATCAGCTCCAGGTTGACCACCACCGGGTCCGCACCCGACCAGCGGCGCCAGTCCTGCACGGTCTCATCGCCCCGGCCGGTGGCGCCGTCCACCAGGTCGGCCAGCTTCTCCGGGGGAGAAGGACCGGCCGGGTCGAGCATCGTGTAGCAGCGCACCCGCGGGGAACCGTGCGCCGAGGCGGGGCTCTCCACCCCCCAGCCCGAGATCCGACCCCCCAGCCGTTCGACGGCATCCGCTGCGTGTCGAGCGGCTGTCGCGCAGCCGAGCGGTCCGCACAGCGTGACAAGATCGGCCCCCGTCAGGTCGACTGCCTGGAACAGGCTGAGGCTCCCGGCCTCGTCGGCCTTGACTGCCTGACGGGTGGTCGGAACACCGGCTGCGATCGTGGTCAGCAGGGCCTCCTGCGACGGCCGTCCGAGGGTCCGGAGAGCGGTGATCAGTCGCCCGGGATGCGAGTGCGCGCCGTAGACCAGGGCTCCGGAAGGGCCCCGGCTGCGGAGGTACACCTCGACCACGTCGCCCACTCGCGCGTCGATGGCGGAGGCCAGGGTCGTCGCCAGCCGCAGCAACGATTCCGAGCGCCTGCTCGCCGCTCGGGGGGCCCCGTCGGTGTCTGACGCGGACAACGGCCCGGCCCAACGGCGCCGACTGTCGGCCCACCGGACTCCGGTCACGCCCGCTGCCGTCATCCGCGTCTCCCGTTCCCCCGGGCCCCGGGTCGCGACGGTCGACGGGCGACCCGCCGCCACTGGTCTGTCCTCACCGAGTCTCGTAGTCCCGCGCCCCTAAGGAACATGGGCAGAAGTACCCAAGCGCGCCTGTTCCGGTCAGCCTCGGCCTGATCTCCCGCGGGGGCAGCGCCGTACGGCGATCGGCTCACGGGACTGCCTGATCGCCCTTGCGACCGCGGCCGCGCTTCGCGGCCGGGACGACTGAGGTCCGGCGCCGTCCGGCTCGTCCGGTTGAACGACAGCTCGGCTGCGCGGGAAGATCCGGTCATGACCAGGCGCTCGAC